>JAXHUS010000179.1:0-5495 GCA_034189305.1 Thermodesulfobacteriota bacterium
TAAAAGAGTTCTCTTCTAGAATATCCACCCCTACAACATGATCATCATTAGATAATTTAATTCCTTTAACCCCTCTGCCGGCCCTTCCTATTTCCCTTATCTGTTTTTCGTCAAACCTTATTGCTTTGCCAGAGGACGTACATATAAATACATCCTGATTGTTGTTGCTAAGGTTTGCTGAAATCAACCTATCCCCTTTATCAAGGGAGATAGCAATTATTCCCGAAGATCTTGGCCTGCTAAAAGCCATGAGACTTGTTTTTTTTATTATTCCATTTTTAGTGGTCATGATAATATTCAAATCAGATGAGAATTCTTTTATGGGGAGCATAGCAGTTACCTTTTCATCCTGGGAGATATTTAAAAGGTTTATCATCGCTTTACCCTTGCTCAACCTTCCTCCTTCAGGAACTTCGTAGACTTTAAGCCAGTATACTTTTCCCATATCACTAAAAAATAGGATATAATTATGTGTTCCTGCAATAAAAAGATTTTCCACAAAATCATCTTTCTTGGTGGACATCCCGGAAACTCCCTTTCCTCCCCTTTTCTGACTTCTATAAATCGATAGGGATGTCCTTTTTATATAACCTGTCGTGGTTACGGAAACCACCATTTCTTCATCGGCAATAAGATCTTCAATGCTGATATCCTGATGTTTATCCACAATTTCTGTACGCCTTTTGTCGTTATATTTTTCTTTTAACCCTTTAAGCTCGTCTTTTATAATATTAAGAACCCTTTCTTCACTTTCAAGGATTTTCCCATATTCATAAATAGACGCCTCTAAAGATTTACATTCTTCATCGACCTTCTCCCTTTCAAGGGATGTTAGCTTTTGTAATCGCAACTCCAAGATAGCCTGCGCCTGTATTTCTGAAAGGTCATACTTTTCTTGTAATGAATTTCTGGCATCCTTAGGGGTATTTGATGCTTTAATTATATTAATGACTTCATCTATATATAAAAGGGCAATAATATACCCTTTTATGATATGAAGCCTTTCTTCCGCCTTTTTTAGCTCAAAAAGAGTCCTGCGCTTCACAATAGTCTGGCGGTGGGCAATAAAATAGGAAAGGGTCGACTTTAAATTTAATACTTTGGGCTGGTTATTCACAATTGCCAGCATATTTATCCCAAAACTTGTCTGCATTTGCGTATGCTGGAATAACTGGTTAAGAACTACCTCCATCATTTCGTCCTTTTTCAGTTCAATTACAATTCTCATTCCTTCCCGGTCTGATTCATCCCTCACTGCAGCGATTCCATCTATCTTTTTGTCCCTTACCAGTTCATCTATCTTTTCAATTAATCTGGCTTTATTCACCTGGTACGGAAGCTCAGTAATAACAATCTTTTCCTTTTCTCCTTTTTTCCCTTCTTCAATATGGGTTTTTGCTCTTATATGGACAATGCCCTTCCCTGTTTCATAGGCGGAACGAATTCCGTCTCTCCCGTTAATAAATCCACCCGTTGGGAAGTCCGGCCCGGAAATGTATTTAATAAGTTCTTCGACTCCTATATCCTGATTCTCAATCAGGGCAATTATTCCGTCAATTATTTCTCCGAGATTGTGGGGCGGGATATTACTTGCCATTCCCACTGCAATGCCACTTGAGCCGTTTATTAAAAGCAGGGGGACTTGAGAAGGCAAAACAGCAGGCTCTTCCAATGATCCATCATAATTTGGCATAAAATCTACCGTTTCTTTTTCAATATCAGTTAAAAGTTCAGATGCAAATTGAGTCATTCTAATTTCAGTATAACGCATAGCTGCCGGTGGATCTCCATCCACAGAACCAAAGTTGCCCTGTCCATCAATCAGTATATATCGCATTGAGAAATTTTGAGCCATTCTCACAATTGTTTCATATGATGCCGCATCTCCATGGGGATGATACTTTCCAATAACATCACCAACAATTCTGGCCGATTTTTTATATGCCTTATTCCACACATTACCCATTTCATTCATGGCATAAAGCACTCTCCGATGAACCGGCTTTAACCCGTCTCTTACGTCAGGAAGAGCGCGACTGATGATTACGCTCATAGCGTAATCCATATAAGAGTTTTTCATTTCATCTTCAATATTGATGGGAATGTTTTCAGCGAGGAAACTATCCATAAATTTTCATCCTGCAATTATTCTGGTTTTTTTTGTCTTGACCCCACAACACTTGTTTTGACATATTTTTATTAAATATCCAGGTTGGTGGTATCAAGGGCATGGTTGAAGATATAGTCTCTCCTTGGCTCTACCTGATCTCCCATAAGTATGGTAAAGATTTCATCCGCCCCTATTGCATCTTCAATTTTTACCTGGAATAGCGTTCGGAATTCCGGATTCATAGTTGTCTCCCAGAGTTGATCGGGATTCATCTCTCCGAGTCCCTTATAACGTTGCATATCCAATCCCTTTTTTCCCGCATTTAAAACATGAGTGACAAAAGCTGAAAGGGTTTCAAATTCAAGTTCTTCCTCTTTTGACCTGACAATAAAGTCTGAAAAATCTAATAATTTAAATTCTTTAATTAAACTCATTATTGTTTCATATTCATGGGAACTAAAAAATTGCATGTCTATTTTTGTTTCTTTTAAGACACTTTCATGCCGACAGATAAAATTTACATAATAGCACCCGTACTCCTTATCCTCGAAGATTTCATATTTAAGGGGGTTTATTTCCGGGCTATTTTTCTTTAAAAAACTCTCTATTTTTTCTATTAGGGAACCTAACGCCTCTTTTTCTTTAAGAACATCTCTATTATTATTGTTCCAGATCCATGCATGAATAATTTGAGAAAGTTTCTGCTTCTTCTCCAGTCTTTTCAATAACTTTTCATAATTAATAAAAGCTTTTATTATAGTAAATAGTTCTTTTCCTTTAAAGACCGACCCTTCATCTTTTGGTATAATAAGCAAAGTATTATCAACTCCGCATTCTATTATAAAATCCTCTAAATCCTCTTCCTTCTTCAGGTATTTTACAGTTTTTCCTTTTTTAACTTTATATAGAGGGGGGCTTGCAACATATAAATGCCCTTTTTCAATCAAGTCCGGCATTTGCCTGTAAAAAAAGGTTAAAAGCAGAGTTCTGATATGAGAGCCATCTACATCTGCATCAGTCATTATAATAATTCGATTATATCGAAGTTTTTCCAGGGAGTAATCCTCTTTCCCAATTCCGGTGCCCAGCGCAGTTACTATAGTCCTAATCTCCTCGCTGCCAAGCATTTTATCAAATCTGGCCTTTTCTATATTTAAGATTTTACCTTTTAAAGGCAGAATAGCCTGAAATTTTCTATCACGTCCAAGCTTTGCCGATCCACCTGCCGAATCACCCTCTACCAGGTATAATTCTCTATTTTCCGGTTTTTTTTCCTGGCAATCAGCAAGTTTTCCGGGCAGGATACTTCCTTCCAGTCCACCTTTTTTCCTTACAATTTCTTTGGCTTTTCGGGCTGCATCCCTGGCTCTTGCGGCTTCAAGGGTTTTATCAATAATCTTTTTTGCAACCTGGGGATTCTCCTCAAGATAGGCCGCTAAATTCTCATTTACTATTGTTTCTACAACACCTTTTGCCTCTACATTTCCTAATTTTGCTTTCGTCTGACCTACAAATTCCGGATTGGGAAGTTTTAAACTTAAAACACAGGTGAGACCTTCCCGAACATCATCTCCGGTAATCCCAACCTTTAAATCTTTACCGGCTTTTGCCAGGATATAATTATTTATCGTACGGGTAATGGCCGATTTAAATCCTACAAGATGCTGTCCGCCTTCCCTGGTATTAATTGTATTCACATAAGAAAATATTGACTCTTTGTATCCGTCATTGTACTGAAGAGCGGCTTCTATTATTATGTCCTGCCTTATTCCTGTAAAATATATAGGCTCAGGGTGTATGGGGTTTTTATTTTTGTTTAAGTATTCAACAAAAGAGGATATCCCCCCGGAATATTTAAATTCATGTTTTTTGTCTGCCCTTTCATCCAAAATCAAAATATAAATTCCCCTGTTTAAAAATGCAAGTTCCCGTAAACGCATGGAAAGGATGTCGAAGCTGAAGCTATTATCTTTGAATATAAGATGATCAGGTCTAAAGGTAACTTTAGTGCCGTGAAGATCTGTCCTGCCGACTTCTTTCAGCGGAATTTGCGGTTCACCCCTTGAATAATTCTGTTGATAAACCCTTCCTTCCCTTCTAATCTCTAATTCAAGATATTCCGACAGTGCATTTACTACTGAAATTCCAACTCCATGTAAACCACCGGAAACTTTATAGGTATTATGGTCAAACTTGCCGCCGGCATGAAGCTTTGTCATTACCACCTCTGCTGCCGGCTTATTTTCGGTTTTATGTAAATCTACAGGAATACCCCTTCCATTGTCCCTTATTGTCACACATTTATCTATATGAATAATTACTTCAATTGTTGTGCAATATCCGGCAAGTGCCTCATCAATACTATTATCCACCACTTCATAAACAAGATGATGCAAACCCTCCTGACCCGTATCGCCAATATACATAGCAGGACGTTTCCTTACAGCATCCAACCCCTCAAGAACTTTAATATTCTCTGCACTATAATTATTTTCCATTGTATAATAACCTATATGACCTACGGTCACAACCAGGCATGAAAAAAGAATACAGAATAAAGGGGGATTCGGAACAATTTATTTTACAAAATATTTGTTCTGATTTCTTTATTCTGACTTTTAGAATTCTTTATTTTCATGTAAACGAATCACAATATAACTAATATAAAAATAAATGATCCGACTGACTTCAGAACTTATACTCAAATTAAATTATATCATAAATTTTTAGGGATTTAATGAGGAAATTTATAAATTCAATCAAAATAATATTCAAGCCCTAAATGGGTTATCTGTTCTTCTCCCATTATGAATCGCAGAGTATTTTTAAGCTTCGTAAGCTGTATGAACAAATCATGTTCCGGGTAAATATTTTCGGCATGCATGGGACTTTTAAAATAAAAAGACAGCCATTCTTGAATGCCTCCCATTCCAGCCCTCTTTGCAAAATCTATAAAGAGCACTAAATCCAAAACAAGGGGAGCTGCAAGGATACTGTCTCTGCACAAAAAATCTACCTTTATCTGCATAGGATATCCCATCCATCCATAAATATCAATGCAATCCCATCCTTCCTTATTATCTCCCCTGGGAGGATAATAATTAATTGTTACTTTATGATAAAAATCCTTATAAAGATCAGGGTAAAATTCCGGCTGGAGTATATGTTCAAGAACGGATAGTTTGCTTAACTCCTTTGTACGAAATGAATCCTCGTCATCAAGGACAACCCCGTCACGGTTACCTAATATATTTGTTGAATACCAGCCTTTTAAACCCAACATTCTTGCCTTTAATCCCGGAGCAATAATAGTTTTCAACAAGGTCTGACCGGTTTTGAAATCCTTTCCTGCAACAGGGACTTCTTCCTTCCGCGCAAGTTCAAC
>JAXHUS010000018.1:0-2263 GCA_034189305.1 Thermodesulfobacteriota bacterium
CTTTTGTCCCTGTTAGTCCGATATTTTCCCTTAAAACTTCTAAAAGGGTTCTGTGGGTATCTATGGCAACTTCATAAACTTCACCGTTTACATTTAATTCTATTAATTGTTTCAAATTAAACGCCCTCCTTTCTTTAATAACCTTTACAAATATTCCTTCCTTAATTATTTATCAGGGTAGTTTTAAATTAATCATATGCAATTTACGTACCAAGATGGATTAAAAAACTTATGGAATTTTAGTTCTCTTACCTCTCCCACCATTTGCGAATCTTAAGATCTTCTGCTATGGCATTTGCAGCATTATAACCACATCCGGCAATAACACTACCAAAAGGATGAGTAGATGCCCCACAGAGATAAAGATTTTTTATCGGGGTACGGTAATTAGAACAACCAGGAAACGGTCTGAATATACCCATCTGATCAGGACTTAAATCTCCGTGGGTACAGCTTCCCCTTGTGGTTGAAATAAGTGTTCTTGAAGTATCAAGGGGTGAATGAATGTACCTTCCTAAAATATTATCCTTATCAAGGTTTTTAACATATTTGCTCCAAACCTCTATACATCGGTCTCCATATTCTTCTTTAATCTCATCCCATTTTGCAGCTCCACCCTCGATATCATAAACACAATATTGCCACATAAGGGCTGTATGTTTTCCAGGAGGAGCCTGGGAAGGATCAAAGACAGTAGGCTGCAGAGAGGTTCCTCCGATCTTTCTTGGTGGCGTACCCATCCGAATATCATTGAATTGGCTCTGAAGCTCATCTGGATTTTCAAGGCCGAATCCTACTCCGCAACATTTGCCCAGATCTGGATTTATCTCTTGAGCTTTCCAATACAACGGACGGTTTAAGGCAAGATGTACTCCTAAAATTGCCCCTTCAGGGGGCATGAAGTTCTTTGCTTTTCTTATCAGGCTTTTATCTAAACATTCCTCTCCGATCAGATGGATAAAAGTATGTTCCGGATTAGTACTTGATGCTATAGCCTTTTTCGCATCTATTTTTGTTCCATCGGAAAGCTCTACCCCTATAGCCTCACCTCTATCTACCAGTATATGTTCTATATGGACGTTTTTCTTTACTACTCCTCCATTTGCTTCTACTACTCTGGACATTGCTTCTGTCAACATTCTTGATCCCCCAATACATATGCCCCACGGCTTAATATGGATGGCTGTGAACACTAAAGGAATCATTCCCCCGGTTCCATGAAGATCCTGGGGGTTGTCAGCAATGGTTGAAAATAATAACATCCAGGTCTTTACCTTTTCGCTCTCAAAAAGTCCTTCGCAGACCCTTCTCGGAGTTGAAAGCATCATCTGAATGATTTCCAGCCCTTCTTCTGTTTTCTCTAAAGGTGAATACATTACTGAAGGAGGAACTGGGGGATGAAATAGAGATTCCATTGTACCACTGGCAAATTGTGAATATTTTTTTGTTATATCAAGGTATGTCTGGGCATCTTGTCTGGAAATTTTTTCTATTTGTTTAGCTGTCTTCTCAGGATCTTTATATGCAATGATAGAACTTCCATCTTTAAAGACAATACCAAATTGTGCTTCCGGGAATACATATCTTGCTCCAATTTTTTCAAGCTCAAGATCCTTGAACACAGGACCAGCAAAGATCCATGAGTGCATAGCTGAATGGAGATTATGTTTGAATCCCGGCAGGGTCATTTCTTCTGTACAACATCCTCCACCAATGTTATGCCTTCTTTCCAACACAGCCACTTTAACCCCGGCTCTTGCTAAATATGCCCCACAGGTTAAGCCATTATGCCCTGCCCCAATTATTATTACATCATAACTTTCCATTTTTCTCCTCCTCTTTGATTATGTATTTTTTCCGTTTTATCTTTTGAATAGTTAAAGGCATTAACCCAAAAATTGCATTTGCATTTTTCGGGATTAAATATCTTGAATCCTTACGTTTATCATTATATATGAAGATTAAAAAAGACAATGGGATTTAAAATGATAAATTGTAAAGTAACTTTAACATGCTTTACATGTAAAGTTTATTTTACAATTACAACTTTTTTATACATTTCCTGTACGAAAATGATTAATATAAGCTTCTAAACCAAACCTTTTAAGCTTTTGATAAAGGCCAACCCTGCTTATTCCTATTATTTTCGAACTTTTTTTAATATTGCCCTTTGTGGACCTTAATATCTCAATTAAAAGTTCTTTCTCTTTTTCAATGGCGGCTTTTTTAAGGGAATGGTTATGAGGGACGGTATTATTTTCTT
>JAXHUS010000180.1:0-11824 GCA_034189305.1 Thermodesulfobacteriota bacterium
CGTCCTGGATACAAAAGAAATACCCCTTGACTCGCTATCCGTGCCCCTACCTCCTGAATTTCCTGTTATTGTAACAGGGGATAAAAAGAATAAGGTTACAAATTATGTTCTTGAAAAATTACGCACCTTGAATTATAAAACCGTCTCTATCTTTCATGGAAAGAATTATCAAAAGAGCGAGCTGGATTGTTATAATGCTGATCTTACATCTTTTGATCAATTAAGCACGGTAGTGGGAGAGATAAAGAAGGATCACGGCAATATCTCGGGATTGATTCATCTTATACCCCTTTCTCATGGCAAACAGATGGATAATATAATGTTGCCTGAATGGAAAAAGCGGCTTGCCTTAGAGGTAAAAAGTTTATTCTATTTAACCAAACTGCTTGCCGGGGATTTGACTATCGCTGCTAAAAACGGTGGAGGCGGCATTGCGGCAGTGACTGCCATGGGCGGTACTTTTGCCAGCACCCGGAATTCTTCCCAAATGAAAGGGTTTTTTCCGGGAAGCGGAGCTGTTAGTGGATTCATTAAGGCTTTTGCTGAAGAATGTCCCGGATTGAATATAAGGGCAATAGATATTAACCCCGATGAATCCCTAAAGATAATAGGGGATCAAATAATCCTTGAATTTACTACTCCGGCAAATGATGTTGAAGTTGGTTATCAATCCTCTAAACGTTTAATGCTTGAAATACAGGAACGTTCTTTAAATTCCGTGGATAAAATAAACCTGACTATGGATTCGTCCTGGGTGCTATTGATCACGGGTGGCGCCAGGGGAATTACTTCAACGGTTGCCTGCGAACTGGCAAAATTATACAAACCTATAATAATACTGGCAGGGAGAATGCCCCTTTCTGAAAGGGGAGAGAAAGATGAAACCAAGGGAGTCTATAATCCAAAGGAACTTAAATCAATCCTTGCTTCCATTTTAAAAAATGAAAAAACAAAGGTAAAACCCATAGATATAGAACAGGCTTACCTGAAGCTAACTCGTCAGAGGGAAATCAGGAGCAATATAGAAAAAATGCAGGAACTGGGGGCAAAGGTAAGGTATTTTTCCGTTGATGTCCAGGATGAAAAGGATTTTGGAGTCTTTATAGATAAGATTTATGAAGAATATGGCCGTATTGACGGAGTCATTCACGGAGCCGGTATTATTGAAGATAAATTGGTTAAAGATAAAGATATTAATTCCTTTGATCGGGTATTTGATACGAAAGCAGACAGTCTTTTTATATTAAGCAAAAAAATTAGACCCGATATGCTTCGTTTTTTTGCCCTTTTTTCCTCTGTTGCCGGACGTTTCGGCAATAGTGGACAGGCTGACTATGGTGCGGCAAATGAAATTTATAATAAGACTGCTCTTTTCCTTAATAATATATGGCGTGCAAGGGTGGTTTCATATATCTGGGGGCCCTGGGAAAGCATGGGAATGGTTTCCGATGAAGTTCAGAAGAAGTTTATTGAAAAAGGGGTGTATCTTATTCCACGAAATCTGGGCCCCGACTTATTCGTTCAGGAACTGCTCTACGGGAAAAAACCGGATGTTGAAGTTGTTTTTGGAGGTAAGAATGAAGAAGCAAAAACCCTTTTACCTTCCATAAAAGAGGCTGGGCTACCGTTACTTTCCGTCAATTCAAATTTTAATCCGGGACATAATGGAAATATAGATATTATTCGACGTTTTGATGAGGATAAGGATATCTATCTCGGTGACCATAGATTGGATGGTTATTCTGTAGTGCCAATGGCTATGATTTTAGAATTAATGGCAGAAGTAGTTACCCACGGTTTACCGGAGCTTAATTTAAAGGCAATTAAAGATTTGAAGGTTTTAAAGGGAATTATACTGAAAAACGGGCAGGAAGATATAAGAATTATTGCCACTCCTGCCTTCCGATCCGGTGAAAAAACAACGGTAAATGTACAGGTTAAGGGTACCGGTGATAAAGAGACCATATATTATAATGCTAATGCGGAATTGACTAAAGAGGATGGTTATGGCTTCCCCCACTCTTCTTTAACAATTAATGATGCAGAACCCTTTCCCACACCGATAAAAGAAGCATATCAAAAGTGGCTTTTTCACGGCCCCATCTGGCACGGTATTAAGAAAATCGGGAAGATTGGAAGGGACGGAATCACCGCTACTTTAAGATCTTCAAAACCGGACAATTGCCTGGAAGGCGTGCCGAAAAATATTCCCTGGGTTATTGATCCTGTTATTATCGATAGCGGACTTCAGCTTCTTATCTTATGGATGAGGGCTAATTTAGGCATAACTCCCCTTCCTGCACGTTTTAAAAACTATTTTCGCTTTAGTGCAGAACCTTTAAAAGGTGATATACAATGTGAAGTTCGCATTTATTCTAATAACGGCAAAGGGGTAGTAACGGCAAATTTATTTTTCATATTGCCTGATGGTAATTTGTTCGGAATGATTGAAGAAATTGAAATTATAGGCAGTAAAAATCTAAACCGATTGACAGAATAAAGATATTAATTTTCAAATGAAAGAAAGAGCTACTGAAGAAATCGCCATAATCGGAATGGCCTGCAATTATCCCCAGGCCCCTGATCTTAACACATTCTGGCAGAATATTATAAACAAGGTCGATGCTATTACTGATGTCCCCCCGGACAGATGGAATAAGGATCTTTTTTACAACCCAAAGACAGCGGATGGTACTAAACTATATTCTAAACGTGGTGGTTATCTCGGCTCTCCCTTTCCTTTTGATCCTGCCAGATATGGAGTAATGCCCCTTGCGGTGGAGGGCGGTGAGCCTGATCAGTTTTTGGTATTAAAGATTGCATATGATGCAATGGCTGATGCCGGATATCTGGAGAAGACAGAAGATGAAGCAAAGGTGGAATTTATTTTGGGGAGGGGCAACTATATTGGCGTTGGGGCTATGAGCCTGATTCAACGGACGTTAGTTATTGAACAGACCCTGAAGATAATTGAAAAACTGGGCATTTCTCTTAGCGAAGAAGAATTTTTAGAATTACGAAGAGAACTTCTGGCATCTTTGCCCCCCTTCCGTTCGGAAACCGCTCCGGCTGTAATGCCAAATATCACTGCCAGCAGAGTCGCCAATCGCCTGGGATTTATTTGTCCCAATTATACTATTGATGCTGCTTGCGCTTCATCATTGCTTGCTGTAGATATTGCATCCCGCCACCTCCAGTCAGGATACTGTGATATGGCCCTTGCAGGCGGCGTTCATATCTTTAATACGGTTCCCTTTTTAAATGTTTTTTGCGCTCTTGGCTCCATGTCCCGCCGGGAGATAATATGTCCCTTTGATAAAAAGGCGGATGGGCTCCTTCCAGGTGAGGGAGTTGGTATAGTTGTTCTTAAACGGATGAAAGATGCACAGCGGGATGGAGACAGAATCTACGCCGTCATAAAGGGTGTCGGCAGCTCAAGTGACGGAAGGGCAGTAAGTGTTACGGCTCCAAGAGTTGAAGGTGAGATGCTTGCCCTCAGCAGAGCTTATGAGATGGCAGGAATTTCGCCTTCTACAGTTGGTTTAATTGAAGCCCACGGCACTGCCACTTCTGTTGGGGATGCAGTGGAGGTTGAGGCATTAACAAGGATCTTTGGCACCAGAGTTAATGATGCTGTCCGCAATTGTGCCATGGGATCCGTTAAATCAATGATTGGCCACACTATGCCGGCCGCCGGTGTGGCAGGATTAATCAAAGCCTCCTTAGCTATTTATTACAAAGTCCTGCCTCCAACTCTTAATTGTGATGAGCCAAATCCAAAATTTCAACTGGAAAAGACCCCCTTTTACATAAATACGGAAACCCGCCCCTGGTTCCATGGGCACAAAGATTTTCCCCGCAGGGCGGGGGTAAATGCCTTCGGTTTCGGAGGGGTTAATGCCCATGTTGTCCTTGAGGAATATAGTGAAAATGGTACAATGAATATTCCTCCTGATATGAGGTGGGATACGGAGGTATTCATATTTTGTGGAAAATCCAGAGAAGAGATGCTTGACAGGGGGAAAAGAACCGTTCAATTATTAGAAAAGGAACCTTTTGTAAATCCTGGCGACCTGTCTTATACCCTGGCGCAAGACATGGAAGGGTCATCTCATCGTCTTTCTATTGTTGCCGAATCAGCCGCAGCATTGAATAAAAAACTGGATTATGCAATTTCCAGACTTTCCGACCCGGAATGTAAAAAGATAAAAGATATAAAAGGCATTTACTACTTTTCATCACCCCTTGGCAACTATGGAAAAATTGCCTTTCTATTTCCCGGAGAAGGCTCTCCATATCCCAACATGATGCTTGATTTATGCCTTAATTTCCCGGAAGTGAGGAGATGTTTTGAACAGATTAATAGAGCAATTTCCACCCGAATTAAAAAGAGCAAATTGTTGCCCACTCAGTTCATTTTTCCGATGCCTTTATCTACAAAAAAAGAATTTAAAGAACTTGAGAGAAAATTCTGGAAAATTGACAGCGGGTTACAATCGGTCTTAGCCTCAAATTTTGCCATGAATGCAATTCTCAATGGGATTTCAATTAAACCGGATATGATTATAGGACACAGCGCGGGAGAATATGTTGCCTGGATGGCAGCGGGAATTCTTGATCAGGAAGAGTTCTATAAAAGACAGGAGATGGTATCAAATATTTATACAACAGATAACAACCGTGTTGAAACGGCTATGGTAGCAGTATCAGCGGGCAGAGAAAAGATAGAAGAAATTTTGAAGGATGTTAGAGGAAAAATTTTTGTCACCAATGATAACTGCCCTCATCAGGTGGTTGTAGTGGGTGAGATTAAAGCTACCGCTCAATTTACCGAGACTCTCGGAAAAAATAAGATAATGCATGAGGAATTGCCTTCCAAAGAGGCACATCATACCCCGCTGTCAGCAGATTATGCCGGGCCGCTTTTAAGATGTCTTTCAACCTTTTCAATCTCTTCTCCAAAAATACCAATCTACTCAGCAACTACCGCTTCGGTTTATCCTGATGCCCCATCAAAAATTCTAGATTTAATGGTAGAGTACTGGTTAAAACCACTGGAATTTCAAAAGACGATAAAAACCATGTATAATGATGGGGCTCGTATTTTTATCGAGGTGGGCCCCGGAGCAAATTTAACAGCTTTTGTTGACGATACTCTACGGGGAAAATCATATTTAGCGGTTCCCTCAAATAATCGCCGCAGGTCAGGTATTGCCCAGCTCTGTCATCTGATTGGAATTCTTGCGGCCCAACATGTACCCCTCTCTTTATCATATCTTTATAAGTACAGGACATTAAAAGAAATTTCCCCGGGAGTACTCCAGGATAAACAACATAATAAAAGAAAAAAGTCGCTCCTTTATCTTCCCCTGGGTCTTCCTGAAATCCATTTGCAGAATTTCAAACTTCCGGAAGAGAAAAAGCACATAGAACCAGACCCAAAACAGTTTATAGAGGAAGTTATTCCGGCTTCAGTCAAAACTGATAGAAGTAAAGAACCAGAAGCGTCGGATAAAAACTTGCTCTCTTTACCTGACAGATCTCAAATAATGCAAAGTTACCTGGAAAATATGCAAAGCTTTCTTGACACCCAGCAGGAGGTTATGAATTCATATTTAAAAAAGAAGTCTTCCCTGAAAAATTTACATACCCATAAAGAAAAACTTCCCTTTATCGGCGAGGTGATCTCCCTTATACCACAGAAAAGGTGTCGGATTAAAAGAAGAATCGATTTAGATGAGGATATCTTTCTTTATGATCATCCATTTGGAGGTGATATCTCTGAAAGCAACCGGAAATTATCTCCACTGGTTGTTTTACCCCTTACCGTAAATGTTGAAATAATGGTAGAAGCAGCGTCTCTTCTTTTCCCAGACAAAATTCCCGTTGCAGTTAAAGATATAAAGGCAAACCGGTGGATAGCCATAGAAGATGAGTCTGCCCCGATTCTTTATATAGAGGCAAATATTTTACCGGCATCACCTTCTGAAGCCACGGTTAAAATAGCTGTTATGGATAAAAAGGAAGGTCCTCACATTTCTGAACAAGTACCGGCCTTTGAGTCGACGGTTGTGTTTATGACGCAATATCCTTCCTCTGTCAACCTTGAGCCCGTTGATCTTAAGGCCGACTGGAAATCGTCTCCCCATAGCGCCAGAGAAGTCTATGAACAAAAATTTATGCCCCATGGTCCCAGTTTTCAGGTACTGAAATCCCTGGATAGGTGTTTAGAAAAGGTTATATTTGCCCATTTACAGTCACCGGAAGAAAATAGGTTATTTTATTCTTTAAAGGTTCCCCGGTTACTGGCAAATCCAATGATACTTGATGCATGTGCTCAACTGACTGGCTATTGGGCACAGCAGAATTTAAAAGATGGTTTTATTACCTTTCCAAGGGGTGTGAAGAATATCCAGTTTTATACAGGGCCTCCTTTGCCTTCCGAGAAACTTACATGCCGCATGTGGATTAAAGAAATTACCTTCGACTATGTAACTGCAGATTTAGAAATCATTCGTAATGACGGTAGGCTCTGGGCAAAAATTTACGGATGGGTGCAAAAACGATTCCGTTTGCCTGATGAATTGTATAAATTCTGGAAATTCCCCAGAGACTTTATAATAAGCCGGCAGTGGGATGTAGTAAAACCGGAATTGTCTGATACTTTAAACTGTTTTTGTTTTAAAAGCGGATACTATCCCGATTTGAATAATACAATATGGAAAAAATCTATAGCCTACCTGTATCTTAACGACCATGAGAGAAAAATTTATAACGGACTCCCGGCAAATACAGGCAGGGGCAATGAATGGCTGGCGGGAAGAATGGCTGCTAAAGATGCGATACGTGTTCTTTTAAACAAAATGCATGGCATAAAAGTATACCCTGCCGATATTGAAATTTCCTATGATACAAATGGAAAACCCATACCAGAAGGAGATTGGATATCCGGGATTAATAATCCGTTATTCCTCTCAATTTCCCATGGCGATGAATTTGCAGTGGCAACTGCCGCCTTATCTGATAAAATTTTCGGTCAGGGGGTGGATATTCAAATGATAGAAAAACGAAGCAATGAGCTGGAAAAAGAAGCATTCATAAAGGATGAGCTTAAACTATTTAAGGGATTTAACCCCCATGAAAGGGTTGAATGGATAACGCGTTTTTGGTGCGCTAAAGAGGCAGCGGGAAAAGCCCTGGGGTACGGTTTAATTTACGGACCGAAAACGATGGTGGTGACGGAGTTTAATCTTCAGACAGGGGTTATTACACTGGTTTTAGCCGGTAAACTTGCTGAAAAAATACAGGATAAAAAAGTAGATGTCCTTACCCTTAAGGATGGAGAATATATAATAGCATTTTGTTTTTACCGAAAGGAATTAAATTAATGGCAAAACCTGAAAAAGAGACAATCTTTCGAGACATACTTAAGGTATTAGACAAATTAAGTGAGGATTGGGAGTATTCCGGCGAGATTACCCCGGATACTTATGTATTAGCTGATCTGGAGCTTGAATCGATTGATATGGTTGTTCTCGGTGAAAGATTGGAAGAAAACTATAAACAGTCATTACCCTTTGCCGAATATTTTTCAGAACTGTCACAAAGAGAGTCTCCGGATATAAAAATTTCCGAGCTTGTTGATTTTATTTATGACAATCTTTCTTAGGATTATTCAAAATGACGGATAAGAAAAATTCCACGATTCTAATTGGACTGGACGGGGCAACATTTTCAATTTTAGATCCCCTTATGAAGGCAGGCAAGATGCCCTGTTTGAGTGAATTTGCCTCCTCAGGGGTAAGGACGGAACTTGCATCTACCATTCCTCCCATAACACCCCCGGCCTGGACTTCTATAATGACTGGCAAAGGTCCGGGGAATCATGGGATTTTCGACTTCTTCAGACCTGAGTCCCCGGGAAGTCATTTTCTGCGTCTTGTTAATTCAAAGCAGATTACCTGTGAAACTATATGGTCATTGTTAACCCGGCAGGGCTTCCAGTCAACCTGCCTCAATTTTCCCGTAATGTCTCCGCCAATTCCCATTTCCGGTTACAGTATTTCAGGGTTTGTTACATGGAGGCATCTGCGTCAGGCATGTTATCCCCCTGACTTAATGGATACTTTAAAGAGAATACCGGGATTTGACCTGAAAATAATAGGTCATAATTTCAGTTTGGAAGAAAAAGTTATTGTAGGGTGTCCTCCTGAGGAAGCTGAAGAATGGATTCGCTATCATACACTTAAAGACAGGCAGTGGTTTTTGGTTTTACAATATCTGGCAAAAACGGATCCCTGCCATTTATCTGCAATTGTTTTTGACAGTCCCGATCGTCTGCAGCATGTATTCTGGCATCTTCTGGACAATTCCTGCTATCCCGGGCACCCCACGGAAGAGGAAAAAAAAATAAGAGAATTCTTATATGACCATTATTGTCAGCTTGACAGAATGATCGCCGAGATTGTTTCCACTGCAGGTCCCCGAACAAATATATTTATTGTATCGGACCATGGTTTTGGGCCCAGCTATGAACGTTTATTCTTGAATAGCTGCCTGGAAAATCTTGGTTATCTTACATGGTCGGAAAAACCGGTAAGCGTGGAAGAAGGTACAGGGGATGTTTCAATGGATGCCATAAGAAGGCATGGTCAGCTTTTAGATTGGAGCAAAACCACTGCCTATGTTGATACTCCCAGCAGTAACGGAGTTCGTATAAATGTAATTGGACGAAACTGTAAATATGGGATAAATTCTTCAGATTATGGGAGCTTTTTAGAAAAGTTAAGGAAAGATCTGGAACAAATAAAACATCCGCAAACCGGTAATCCTGTTATAACCCGAACCTGGACCCGCAATGAGGCATTTTCAGGGTCCGAACTGGCACCGGATTTAACAATACAGCTATGGGATCATGGACTTGTTTCTACACTGAAATCAAATTCTATAATAAAATCTCGTTCCCAGTGTACCGGGGTGCATTATCCCAATGGTATTTTTATGGCAAAGGGGCCTGGAATAAGGAGGGGCGCTAAAGTGGATATTTTGAATATCCTGGACGTGGCCCCTTTATTGCTTTATAGTCTGGGTTTGCCGGTCCCGGAGGATTATGAAGGGAACGTACCTGTAGATATTTTTGACCCGGACGTACTGAAGAAAAAACCGGTCAAAAGAGGCGAGTCTACTTTACCTGTTGACAATCTTTCTATTCCCTCTTTTGAGATGGAAAAAGAAGAGAGGGATGAAATCATAGACAGACTTAAAGGATTAGGATATTTAGATTAGTTACCCCTTTTAGTCTCGGAAAAAAGAAAGATAAAAAACCAACAAGACAGTATTTAATGGCGAAGAAGTTTATATGAAAAGAGAAAATTCAGAAGTCGGAATAAAGGAGATAGAACAAAGAGTCTGTAAAATAAACTATTTCGATTTTCCTTTGAATTCTTTTTTCATACCTGGTTGTGAGTATTCGTTATGCAGTTTATTTGGTATATGAGTATAAAAATATTTTTTAGACAATCGTTTGCGGGGATATTCTGTTTTCTCATTTTAATTTTGCCTCTTTTTTTGTCTATAGCTGGCGCTGAAGATAATGACGGCCTTTCCAGGGAAAATTTTAAAAAAATCAGTAAAAACGGATTTGGTGATCCTGCAAATTCTTATGCCTGGTCAATGACGTGGTTCCAAGACCGTCTCTATGTGGGCACCGGCCGTGATTTTTTATGTGCGGGCCATTGGATTCGTGAACTTAAAGGCACGGTTATTGATGGGCCTTTACAGGATGCAGTGGAATGCAATGAAAATCCACCGGATTTCCCAGAAAACTTTGCCTCGGAAATATGGTGTTATACCCCTGATGATGAAGAAAAATGGAAAATGGTATATAAGTCACCCCTTGTTACCGTAACTGTGAAAGGGAAGGATTACACCCTTCCCCGCGATTTCGGATATCGGGGGATGGCTGTTTTTACCGGATCTGACGGACAGGAAGTACTATTGGTCGGTACCTATTCCCTTCCTCGCATGGCAAATATATTACAGACAAAGGATGGTATAAATTTTACCGAAACAGATCCGGCTGTATACGGACGTCCTGCTATCTTCAAAGATGTAATGAGTTTTCGCAGCCTTATCAATTTTAAAGGAAAACTTTATATGACACCGACCAGTACTTCCGGTGACGGAAACATTTCAGAAGTTGTCAGGGTATTTGAGTCGGAGGACCCGGTTAATGGAATATGGTATCCCGTTAGTAGAAATAGTTTTGGACGACGTGACAACCTTACAATTTTTGAACTGGGAGTTTTTAACAATTGTTTATATGCCGGTACAGGCAATGCCCAGCAGGGTTTTCAAATCTGGAAAACCGATGCAAAAGGCGATGCAATTCCTTACCACTGGAATCTTGTAGTAGATAAAGGTGCCGGTAGGGGACCCAGAAATGAAGGCGCTGTTAGTATGTGTGCATTTAAGGATTATTTGTATGTTGGAAGTGGTGTTCAACATGGTGGCTACGATTT
Source organism: Thermodesulfobacteriota bacterium (assembly GCA_034189305.1). Taxonomy (GTDB): domain Bacteria; phylum Desulfobacterota; class WTBG01; order JAXHUS01; family JAXHUS01; genus JAXHUS01. Next base: position 10,521 of record JAXHUS010000180.1, read on the forward strand.
TGAAAATGAAGTCCCCTTTAGTTGTGCTGAATTGATACGAATAAAATCTGATGATACATGGGAGCTTGTGGTTGGTGACAGACGAAGGGTTAAAGGTGAGGTTATTTCCCCTATAAGTGGGTTCAGAGCCGGATTCGGAAATATTTTCAATGGTTACTTCTGGCGTATGGTTGAATATAAAGGCTGGCTTTATTTAGGAACTTACGACTCCTCGGTATTCCTCCCTTATTTTGAAGAGTATTTTTCACCGTCACAACAGGAAATAGTAAAATATTTTTCGGAAAAAAACGGCGGTTTTGACCTCTGGAAAAGCAGTGACGGAATTATATGGGACAGGATCAGTCACAATGGTTTTAATAATACCTTTAATTATGGAATCAGAACCTTTGCAGCCACACCTGCCGGATTATTCCTTGGAACGGCAAATCCATTTAAGGATAAAGAACCGGAAACGGGCAAACCAAGGGCAGGAGGTCTTGAAATATGGCAGGGGAATTGATAAAAATTGTTTAACAATTCAGGAGGATATTTATGCCAAGTGTAACGGTAAATGGAATAAAGATTCACTATCAACAACAAGGTGCAGGCCCCGATGTAGTCCTGATACATGGAATGGGCGGTAACATGTCTTTCTGGCATGCCAACACCGCCCTTGTTTCCCTTATGAAGGAATTCAGAATTACTGTATACGATCTTCGGGGACATGGATACAGTAGCTTTGTCAAGGAAGGTTACACATCTTTTGACATGGCCCATGATTTAAACGGGCTGATGGAAGAAATAGGTTTGAAGAAGGCATATCTTGTAGGACATAGTTTTGGCGGCCTTATTGCTTTGCATACCGCCTCACTTTTCCCTGAAATGGTATCGGGCCTTATTCTAACCGAAGGGAATATACCGGTATTAAATCATCTTATTGATCTTGACAAATGGGAATACAGGAAAGATAGGGAAAAAAGACTTATGGAGATTGATCCGAAACTGCCCAAATATCTGGATGGTTTCAATATGTTCCTTTTAGAATACCGATTAAGGAATGCAACCAGTGATAAACAGTTTCCCATTGACAACTTCGGCATGCGAAAGGGATTAAAAAGAATTGCCAAGAGGGTACTTAAACTTTTGGATGAAACCACGGCAAAAAAGGATATGAGAACGGTTGCAGGGCTAACTGAAGAGAAACTTCGCCAGGTTTACCAGCCCACCCTTGCCCTATATGGACAATTTTCACCGCTTATGGTTATATGCAGGTATCTTGTGGACAATTTACCCAATTGCAAGTTAGTGGAAGTTTCTGAAGCTGG
>JAXHUS010000181.1:0-2952 GCA_034189305.1 Thermodesulfobacteriota bacterium
TTTATTAACATTTTTGGGGGGGAAATATTTAATTCATCTGCAATACTTTTTAGACTTCTTCCTGTAAGATATTTATTCTTTTCTGTATGAACCCCGGAAATTAGCACATTTTTCCAGAAATTTTCTTCTTTATCTTCTAATCCATTCAACTCCCTTTCAATTTTTAAAGAAGTGGAGGGATCTTTTAATCGGAAAAATAATTCTTTGTCCCCTCCTCCATAACACCAATGGGGCAAAAGGCTGTCCAGTTCCGTAGATGATGCATTGTAAGGATAACAGTCCGCATTTATTATAAGCCCTGATTCTCTGCCTTTTTCTATTATCCCGATTACCTCTGATATCTTTTCCCAGTTTCTTTTATGTAATATCTTAAGATGGGATATTAAAAGGGGCACTTCAGCTTTCTTTACAATCTCAATCGACTCTTTTACGGCAGGAATAATCTCATCCCCTTCGCTTCTTATATGGGACGCATAAATACCCCCATAATTTGAAGCGACTCTGGCAAGGGCAATAAGCTCTTTTTTTGCCGCATAAATACCCGGTGGATATATTAAGCCGCTTGAAAATCCCCAGGCGTCCTTTTTAAGGGATTCCGAAAGCAGCCTTTCCATATCCTTTGTTTCATCTTTTGTGGCTTTACGGTTCTCATACCCCAATACAGATCCCCTTACATTTCCATGACCAATAAAAGTTGCAAAATTTATTGTCTTTTTTTGAGTGAAAATGAGATCAAAATACTCATCTATAGTATTCCATCTTAATTTCAGATTCAGATTTTTAAGGGTTGATAACCTTTTTTCTAAAGCCTTGCCGTAAAGGGGGGCGCCTGAAACTCCGCAGTTTCCATTTACTTCAGTGGTGATACCCTGAAATACTTTACTTTCGGAATTGGGGTCGGCAAGGACCGTAAAGTCGGAATGGGAGTGAATATCAATAAACCCGGGGCAGACGATTTTACCTTTAGCATCAATATATTTTTTTGCTTTATCTTTCGGAAGGATGCCGATTTCTTTAACCTTCTCCCCTTGTATACCGATGTCGCAAAGCTTCTCTTTATTTCCGCTTCCGTCAATAACCGTGCCGTTTTTTATTATAAAATCAAACATTTCTTTAAACAGTTATTTATCTTTTTATTTCATCCAGAATTAACTTTGCCACCTTTTCACCACTAAGAAGCATTCCTCCAAAAATCGGTCCCATTCTGGGGGCTCCGAATACAGCATTACAGGCCATCCCCGCAACAAATACACCCGGATAAATCTCTTTTGTATTTTCAAGGATCATCTTCTCCCCAACTTCTGCCCACATTGGCTTTTCCCCCAAAATGCCGCCGGTTTGTGTTTTAAGTTTATTCCCTATCTTCTTTTGTATAATCGTTGCAACTTCGGCAGCATGGCCAGAAGCATCCACAACATATTTCGAACCAACACATATCGGATCGACATGCAGTTTTGCCATCTCAACGGCGCTCCAGTTTATAACGAGTCCGCAGACTTTATCTTCCCTGATGGTGACATCTTCCACACTGAATAAATTAAATATCCTTGCGCCTGCCTGTATGGCCCTGGAACATATTGTTGATACCGCTTCAACAGAAGAAGCACAAAAATATCCATCTTCAAAAATATTCGTTCTCACTCCAAACTCATCCAGAATCCTCTTTCCTTCCTCCTGAACTACTATTTCATTAAACATAACCCCGCCACCCCACATACCCCCTCCTAAAGAAAGTTTTCTCTCAAAAAGAACGACTTTTTTGTTTTGCTTTGCAAGATAATATGCGGCTGTGAGACCGGCCGGTCCTCCGCCAACCAGCGCCACATCGCTATCCAGGCTGTCAAGTAAATTATCGGAAAATCTTTTTATTATTGCCTGTGAAATCTTTATCTCATCAATCTTCATTTACTATTCTCCTTTATAATTAGAGCAGATGAACTTATTTTAATACAAATTTAAATATTGTGAATATCATAAAATATTTTCATTTTCAGTCAATGGAAATTATCGAGATTGATAAATAAAAATTGTAATCCTTCACATTGGTAAGGGATCAATTGTCCTTTAATTTTCAGGGCAGTGTAAGAGATAAATGCTTCGGTCTTTGCTGTTCCTATTTTTTGGAATGCCCCCTGTTATAGAATAACACTTATCTTTCGGTCTCGATAAGCATCTTCTGTTAGGGATAAATAGCCTTTAACACGCAAAGGCTCACTGATTTGATTCAGCAACTTTCGAAAAGGCTTATTTTGTTTGACATTATTTTTATCTTTCAGCATAATAAAATTATAGCTTATAAAGATGTGATCGTTGTCTAATAATATTAGAGTAAGTAGTATGATATACCGAATATCCGGAAATAATATTTTGTATTTACTTAATCTTGTAACTGTTCAGGTGGATAGTCTGAAGGTGGAGGGCTTTTAGAAAGAGGTCGTTGCAAATCATCAACCTTGGGAAGAGCTATGTTGTGGCGGCAGTATAAATATAGAAGGGGAGAGGAACATACCCGGCTAAACTTGGATCTTTAAATATTATATAATCATTTTTTGTTCTGGAATATAAACAGCATATAACCCTCTTCTGAATTATCGGCTTTCGAGATAATTCACTTTACAGACAAAGAAAATCGTTTCACAAACTAGTTTTTCGACAGTCTCGTTGGGCGAAATATAAATTAGATAATTATATTGTATTTCTATAATAACGTCTGATTCGCTGCTATTTATTATATATCAAATGTAAGGAGTAAATTTTATGAGTTTAAAAAAAACTTTAATCTATTGGAAAGGGGATAAGTTTTGGCTTGGAAAACTTCTAGAACATCCTGAAATAATGACACAGGGTGAAACAATTGATGAATTGGAAGAAAATATCAAAGATGCATACTTGATGATGGTCATGGAGGAAGTCCCCAAGGAACATAAGGTTAAAGAGATTGCAATATGAAGC
>JAXHUS010000182.1:0-3830 GCA_034189305.1 Thermodesulfobacteriota bacterium
TAATTATCAATGCAATCTTTAAAGCTTTTCCCATTGAAATCCTCCTTTATAAAATAATATTTGTGACCTGAGACCCCAGACAAACATGAAAAAAATGCAAAAACCGGGATCCAGTAAGTAATCGCAATAATCTATTATACAAAATCTTAGTTCTGATATATAGTTTCCGCATTCTTATATATACATTACCATCCCCCGGATACACCGCCTCCGCCAAATCCACCCCCGCCACCCCCTCCGAAGCTGCCAAATCCACCCCCGCCGAATCCGCCGCCGCCGCCCCAACTTCTTCTGCCCCCTCCTAATGAAGAGGCTAACAGAAGGAACAAGAAAAGCCGAGGATGTCTAATAAATAATATCACAGCTCCAAAAAGAATTAAGATACTAAAAAGGGAATTTAAAAGACCTCCTCCCTTTGTTGGTCTGCCGTTATAAACTCCGGGCTGGAACTGTGAAATTCCCGTTATATTCACGCCTTCACTGGATGCTATCTCCCTTATACAAGCCAGTGTTGCTAAAAATATCCCTGCAGAGTATTCCTCCTTTTTAAAGTACGGCACAAGATATTTACGACCAATGCTTCCTACAAGACTGTCAGGCAGTATGCCTTCAAGACCATACCCCACCTCAAACCTGTATTTTCTTTCTTTAAGGGCTACAACAAGTAATACACCGTTATCCTTGCCTTTTTGACCCAGTTTCCATCTGTCATGGGCTGTTGTAATTGAAAACCCATCAATTGATTCACCTTCGAGGGAAGTGACGGTGAGAACAATAACCTGAGCTGATGTCTTTTGTTCCAGTTCCTTAAGGTATCCGTTAAGACGCTGTTCCACATTATTTTCTATTATGTCTGCCAGATCCACAACATAATGTGAGGGCATTTGTGGTATCGGAGGCACAACCGCAAATGATGCGGCAGTAAAAAATAACCAGATACAGATACTTAAAAACAGATTCCTAAACCTGAAGTTCATCTATAATCTTCCCAATTTTTTCCGTGGTTGTATAGTATTCCTCAAAGATAGTGTTAAGTTGTTCCTTTCCAGGCTTTAACTTCCCCCTCTTTATATCAAGAATTCTTTTAAAAATATCGGTGTTGATACCTGTTGAAGAAGAGAGTTCCGATATTATCTCATGCTTTTTAATCGGTGGGTCCTTTCCCATCAGGAAGATGATTCCTCTAAAGAGGGGCATATATCCGGAAATAGTGCTGACAAATCTGTCGGTAAGCATCTTTCTGTCTCCCTGGGAAGAGATATAACCCTGTCTGAGGCCAATCAGCCTGCTCTTTATTTCTCTTTCACATTGATGCCGCAGATCTTTCAAGCTTATCTCAATATTCGCAAGTAAATCTTCTCCGAACACTGTCTCATGAATTAATTTAAAATCAAAAAATTCGACAGGAAATACATCTAAAGAACGGGTTATATATTCAGGAGTCATTATAAGGGGTGCGGCTACCCCCTTTTTTTTATATTTTTTCCCAAGGGGCGCTATTAATTCAACAAATTTTAAATCCATCCCTTTCAGTACGAATATACTGTTGATATCAGAGGTCTTCTCGTCAAAATCCTCTGTTACGGAACTGCCGACTATATGAATCGAATGGACACCATTAGCATAATCCCTCAATATTTCCTCGATAAAGGGTTTTATCCTTCGTGAAATTTCTGGTAAAAGTTTTTCTAATTTTAAATCAAACATAATGAAGACCTCCGGGATAAAGCCTTTTTTAAAAAAATGCTTGCACTATTTATATTAATATTAAAAAGAGATTTCAGAATAAAGGAGTCGCAACAAAATATTTATAAAACAAATTTGTCCATCCCCTCCTGAATTCTGTCTTCTGTATGCTTTTTTCATGTTTTGTTGTTACCGTAGGTTATTTTGGTTATTTGACGCTTAATCCTTCGGCTTTTAGCATTTGATATTATCAATTAACCACTATATCTTTTAGCAACTTTTGTCAAGTAGTTTCATAAGCAATATTTCCCTTTTTCCGGTCAGCCCATCTTAATTAATTCTATTATCGAAATATTTTATAATAAAATTATTTGACAATAGAAATGTTTTTGTTTATAATTTTTAATATGAAAATTCACATTATAAGGATTGAAGATGGGTCATGATTTAGAACTGGCAATTAACAAAATCAGTTTCAGGATGAGATTATTAAGGGCCATGCAGGAAGACAATGCATATACGGATGGTCTAACGGAACGAGATATTATGATTCTCGACTTGCTAAATGAACGAGGAAAGATGACCGTTTCGGAAATTTCCTCAGCAGGCCTGAATGTCAGTGACAGCACTATATCAGTCAATGTCAGTAAACTCTGGAGGGAAAAACAAATGGTTTCCAAAACAATAAGTCCTGAAAATCAGCGGACAACCATCGTTGAGTTGACAGACAAGGGTAGAAAGGCCGTTGAAACTTATAGAAGACAGCATGCCGAACGCTTTAAAACATTGTTCCAGGCAATCAATGTAACTGATGATGAGCAAGGGGTCCTTATGCAAGTATTGAGTAGAGCAATACAATATTTTGATGAATATCTCGGACTTAACAGGGCTAATAAAAAATAGGAAGACTATTACCTAAAGGAGGTATACCATGCCAGGATTTAAAATTCCTAAAGATAGTATATTCTTATGGGCTTTTGTTTTTGCGCCGGTTTTAACACTGTTACTTTTAAAAACAGGGATGGGTTCCTCATATAGAGTGGAATATAAAACAAATATGGAAAAAGTGAAGCAAACAAGCATAGTCAAACCATCCCGTACCGGATCTTACAAACTCGATAAAGTGAGGCGTAATGCCGGCAAAATCCGCACCGGAATTCTTTATACTGATCCGAATAAGCCGGATGCTAAACCGGTGAAACCCATAACAAATTTGAATAAGAGCAATAATTTCCGGAAAATTATTAAACACAGGGGTGGACAATCCCCTACAAAATCTGTCCTTTCCAAACCCGATGGCAAAAAAATGACTTTTGATCCTTCTTTACTCTCCAGAAGTGGCTTTGAAGAAAAGAAGGTTATTGAAAAATCTTATAATTCAATGAATAAAGAAAAAGAAAGTTATTGCGCGCCCAGGATAAAAAAAGATAGGTATCAATGCAGTCAAATAACCGGATGTCATCCTTCGAATATATACCATAGACTGGTATGGCCGGAATATGCTTATGTCGTTTATTACGATTCTGGTTATTACTCCACATTTCGCTATGTCTATCCTTACTACCATCGTAAATATATATTTATAAGTTTTTGCGGATACTGGCCTGAAGAATACAGATATATCCGCTATTATTGGTACGGCTGTCATCCGTATATATGGTACGGATATTATCCAGTTGCATATGCAGTCAGAGGGGACACATATAACTACTATACCTATAATTATTACAAAGACGGTATAGAAACATCCAACCGCTATAAAGTCGATGATATATATGAAAGGTTTAAAGAAGAAAGGGTGGAAAAACCGGATAAGGAAACATCTGTTGACCGCTACTTTGAAAGTGCTGTCAAGGCATTTGAATCCGGCGATTATACTGAAGCTGCCGACAAATTAGCCGCCGCCTCTGTTCTTGATCCTGAAGATATTGTACTGCCTTTTGCCTATGTTCAGGCCCTATTTGCGCAAGGTGATTATAAAAAAGCTGCCGGAGTTCTGCGAAAAGCACTTAACCGGCTTCCGCCCGACCAGGAAGGTATTTTCTACCCCCGCGGTCTATACCCTGATGACAGTATTCTCTTTAAACAAATTGACCGCCTTGCATTAAAAGCCAGGCAGTACCCCTTTGATGCAGACCTGCAAC
>JAXHUS010000183.1:0-4090 GCA_034189305.1 Thermodesulfobacteriota bacterium
GATAACTCTGAGAAACAGGGAAATACCCATGGGTTAGATATAAAATAAACACTACCTCCCATTCCAGCCCTTTAGCACGATGAATGGTAGTAAGGGTTAACTTATCATTTTTTGTCCTTTCCTTAAACATCATATCATTTCTGTTTATCTCTTCTTGAAGAGCAACCTCTGCAAGTAAATCAACAAGGGAATTATATTGAAGGGAAAAATTTGCCAGATGTTCAATATCATCTTTTCTTTCCCTGAAGTTCTCATATTTAGCCTGAAGATAATCTATATAATTCGCTTCAAGTATGAATTTAATCAAATAAGCAGGGGAAGTTTCTTCCTTTTCTTCGATTAATTGCTTAAAATTCTTTTGAAAAAGCTTCCAGCTCACCCTGCCTTTAGAATGCAAATCATTGATGATATCTTCAGAAAGAACATAAGCTATGGGATCATGGGAAAAAATAAGTCTGGTTAAAACTTTTTCTCTGGTTTTAGGTCCAATTCCCTCATATATATTAAAAATTCTACGCCACGCAAGTTCATCCCTCTTATTTTCTAAAATTTTAAGAAAAGCTAAGATATCCTTTATATGCGCCTGTTCAAAAAATCTGTACCCGGAATGTATACTGAATGGAATACGCCTTTTTGTGAGTTCCATTTGAAGTTCCATTGAATGGAAATGGGAGCGATAGAGTATTGCCATATTTTCTAATGGTATCCCCGAGTCCGCCAGTTTTTCTATAGAACTGACTACATACTGGCCCTGCTCATAAACATTTCTCACTGCAACAACCAGCGGGTAAACGCCTTTAGAACAGGTGGTTTTGAGTTTTTTGGGAAACTGATTCTTATTATTCCGGATTATGGCATTTGCAAGATTCAAGATTTCCGGTGTGCTGCGATAGTTATATTCAAGCATATAAATTTTTACATCAGGGTATCGCTGGGGAAACTCAAGAATATTTTTAAATTCTGCCCCGCGAAATGAATAGATACTTTGAGCGTCATCTCCCACTACGATCAAATTCCGGGACCCCAGAGAAAACTCATCTATAATCCTGGCCTGAACAGGACTTGTATCCTGATATTCATCCACCAGTATGTATTTAAATTTATTTATTAAAATTTCCCGGACATGTCCCTCCCCTGTAAGTAATGCATACAAATAATATAATAAATCATCAAAGTCCATAAGCTGATTTTTTCTTTTTCGAGTATTATAGGAGGAGAAAATTTCTTCTAAAAGTTCTTTATACTTTATAAGTTCAGGAAAGCGGCTTTCCAATACATCATCAATAGAGGAAAGGCCATTGATGGAATAGGAAAGCACCGCTTTAAGAAGATTTGCTCTGGCAAATTTTTCTGCTGGGAAATCATTGCTTTTTTCCTTACGGCATAAGGACATAAGATTTTTTGCGTCCTCCTCATCCATAATCCCAAAATTACCTGAAAAATCTACTTCAATATGATATTTTCTTAAAAAAAGGTTGGCTACATGATGGAAGGTTCCCCCCCATAATCCATTTACTTCAAACCCCAATAAACTTTTAACCCTGGTCAGCATTTCCCGGGCCGCCTTATTGGTAAAAGTTACAAGAAGAATCTCCTCGGGCTTTACACCTTTTTCAAGCAAATACGCCACTTTATAGATAAGGACTCTTGTCTTCCCGCTACCGGCCCCTGCAAGGATTAATACCGGACCTTCGGAAGCCATTACGGATTCAAGTTGGGCTGGATTCAATTCTTTTTCATAATCAATCTTTCTGTTTAACAACATCTCTTTTTTTATATACTGTTCATTCTCTCAGGTTATTTAAAATCGGCTGATTGTTGCGGGTTTTCCACAAAAAAAGGAATCCAACCGAGACCTTTAAAAAAATCATCCACCTGTGCCCAAATTTTGCGCCGGTCTTAAATCTTAATTATTGAAATAACCCCCGTTGTTGATAAAATTACCGCCTTCCTTCCACTTAAATAAAATACGGCATTTAAAAAAAACGCTCGCATTAAGGGCTGTTATAATTAACATAAGATACATTATTATTTTATAGTGAAAATATGAAAAAGCAAATCAATAAACCCAAAAAATGCGTTTGAATTTTTTAGGCAGTACAAAACATAAAAGGCAAGAGGAAAATGGGAAGATTTAATTTCACTTTTTTATTCTTTGCTATTTTAAAATTTTACATTTTGAATTTACCAAAAATTGCTACTGCAATTTTTGGGATAAAACCTTATTTTCTCATTTGGCGGTAAAGATTAGCTGAAAAACTTTTTATTATTGACTCAGTTTACCAATTAATTTTAAAATGACAAGTGAAATAAGGAATTATTATGAAGATTAAAACAATCTATGCCATTCCAAAAATCTTAGCATACTTGACGGTTGGTGGTGTGAAGGTTATCATCAGGATACAGGATGGGCAATCGAAAGCGGAGAAATATATACCGACCCTCATGAACATGACAGAATCGAGGGCGAATCACTTTACAACCTTTTAGAAAAAGAGATAATATCCCTGTATTACAACAGGGAGAAACTCGGTTTACCCAGGCAGTGGACAGCAAAAATGAAAACTCCATAAAAAGGAAAGGGGCTGCATTTAATACTCAGGAAGGATTGCTTTACAGCACGGGCAATACCCAAAAATCCTGCTCTTATTCATCCTTTCATCCCTCTTCTTATAACCTGGGAATAATTTAGATCTTTTTGGAAGATTGAGAGGAAATTGGAAAAAGACTTTTTATCTAAAATCTTTCGCTTTTTCACTTCATTACGTCTGGCTGTAATATTACTAATTCTTATTGCTTTTACCTCAATTATAGGGACTGTAATAGTGCAGAATGCCGCCCCTGATCACTATATAAAGCTGTATAGCCTTACAACATATAAAATTATGAGGTTCCTGGGCTTTTTTGATTTCTATCACTCTTTTTGCTTCAGAATTCTGTTAGCCATGCTGACCATAAACCTTCTCTTTTGTTCCTTAAAACGACTTCCTTCCGTATTAAGGGTAATTTTGCAACCTAATATGATAAAGGAAGCAGCACAAATCAAAGGTATGAAACAATTCCGATCATATAAAACAGATATGGAATTTAAAAAAGTAGTAGATAAAATTAAAAAGATTATAATTTCAACCTTCTCCAAGCCGGAAAGTATTTCTAAAGGAGACAACCACTTTTTTTATGCTGCAAAAGGTAAATTTTGCCTCCTGGGCGCTTATATAACTCATTTAAGCATAATTATTATTTTAATTGGGGCTATTGTTGGCTCCGTTTTCGGATACAGGGGAAATATAAATATAAAAGAAGGAGAATCTAAGGATAAATTTCTTTTACAGGGAACATCAATCCCAAAAAAATTAGGCTTTCAAATAAGGTGTGACAATTTTGAGGTCACTTATTATCCGAACAGGGCGCCAAAGGAATATAAAAGCACGGTAACTATCCTGAAAAACGGAAAAGAGGTTTTTACAGATGAAATCAAAGTAAACCACCCCCTTAAATATCAGGGAATATATTTTTATCAGTCAAGTTTTGGAACAATAGCAAAAGAGAGTACCCTTGTCTTTTTAGTAACATCAAAAAAGCAGGAGGATTTTAAAAGAATATACAGGGTAAAGGAGGGAGAGAAATTTATTATCCCTGAAACGAACTTTGAAGTTACTATAGAAAGGTTCTTCCCTGATTTTATTCTGAACGAAAACGGCAGGGCCTTTTCCCGTTCAAATGAGCTAAATAATCCCGCTGCTTACATATCAATTAAAGAAAATGGTGTAAAAAAAGGAAGCACATGGGCATTTGCCCGATTTTCAGACTTCCATGGTACCTGGGATGGAGAATTTAAATTTCAGCTTAAAGATTTAGAATCAAGAGAGTACACAGGTCTTCAGATTACAAAAGATCCGGGCATATGGATAGTCTGGACTGGTTTTATTGTTATGGTGATGGGGATAATGACGGCCTTTTTTTTCTCCCATCGCCGTATTTGGGTGAAGGTGGAAAAGGGCGATAAAAGCCATAATATATTAATAGGCGGTATAGTGAACCGTAATCCCTGGGATTTTGAAAGGGAATTCCAAAATTTAGTAAAAAAAAT
>JAXHUS010000184.1:0-4765 GCA_034189305.1 Thermodesulfobacteriota bacterium
AGGAGATTATTAAGAACATTGCAGGAAATGCCGATACTCTGGGTACTTCCTCTGTGAATTTGTCTTCCCTTTCGGAACAGATGTCAACGGAATCTGACAGCATGTCCGGCAGGTCAAACAATGTGTCAAGTTCTGCCGATGAGATGAGTTCCAATATGAATTCTGTCGCTGCAGCCATGGAACAGGCGTCAACGAATGCAGGGATGGTGGCCTCAGCCTCGGAAGAGATGACCGCCACAATAAATGAGATTGCTCAAAATTCAGAAAAGGGCCGTAATATAACGGAAAAAGCCGTTTACCAGACCAAAAACGCTTCTGAAAAGATTGAGGAACTTGGGAAGGCGGCTTCCGAAATAGGCAAAGTAACTGAGACGATAACCGATATTTCTGAGAAGACAAATCTTCTTGCATTAAACGCAACCATAGAGGCTGCCCGTGCTGGTGAAGCCGGAAAGGGTTTTGCTGTAGTAGCCAATGAAATAAAAGATCTGGCAAAACAGACAGCTCAAGCTACAGGGGAAATAAAAACAAAAATTGAAGGCATACAGAAATCTACTCAAATTACGGTAAGTGAGATTGAACAGATTACAAAAGTCATAAACGAGGTTAACGAGATAGTATCTACCATTGCAACGGCAGTGGAGGAGCAGTCGGTAACAACCAGGGAAATTGCCGGTAATATAGCCCAGACCTCTCAGGGAATACAGGAAGTAACCGAGAATGTAACCAAAAGTTCTAACGTAGCCGGAGATATTGCAAAAGAAATTTCTGAAGTAAATCAGGCTGCTGGTGAAATATCAAATAGCAGCTCCCGAGTGAATTCAGATGCCAGGGAACTGAATGAGCTTGCAAAAAATCTGAACGAACTGGTGGGAAAATTTAAAGTATAGTTCATTTCAATGGATTATGAATTGTGGTTTGCAGTTTAAAGAAGACTTCATTAAATGATTGAAATGTATGAAGCATTAATGTAATAAATAACACAAAGTAGCATAAATCCTCTCCACCCCCTTTTTTCATCCCATAGACTATTAGTAGTTAGTTATTTAAATAGTAATTAAAGTAATAATAGTAATTTTATTAAAGTATTTTATATAATGGCCGATAAAAAAGAAAAGTAAGTGATTTATTAATGGATATAACGATATAAAGGTAGTAAATTTTTTATGGTCTGTAAAGAAAATAAAGAAAAACTAAAAACAAAAATGGATAATCTAAAAATTTTGGTGGTTGATGATGATCCCGTTAACCTCAAATTGGTAAAAAAAAGATTGCAAAAGGAAAAATATGATGTAACAACTGCAAAAAGCGGTTCAGAGGCAATTAAGCTTCTTTTGGAAGTTTTTTTTGATGTTGTAATTACTGATTTAATGATGCCGGAAGTCGACGGTATTGGCGTTCTTGAGACCATAAACGAAAAATGTCATCAAACGGAAGTAGTAATTATGACTGCATATGCTACCGTTAAAAATGCTGTTATGGCAATGAAAATGGGGGCAGCCGATTACCTGGAGAAACCAATTAATTTTGATGAACTGTTTATCCGACTTCAAAAGATAGCCACTTTAAAATTTTTAGCCAAAGATGCCGATGATCTGCGTGAGGCCATGAGTGTTACAGAAGAAAATGCTAATTCCACCATCCAGAATCTGGAGATGGTTACATCCAGACTAAGTGACTCATGTTCCAGGGCAAGAAGTCTTTTGATAAATAAGGATATTGAGATTAATAAACGAGTAAATCTTACCCTTGAAATACTATCTTCCTATGCTTAGAGTACTATTACACATCCCATAACTCTGCATCATCTTTACATCTACTTTGAATAGATCACGCTTATGACTAACTGTTATAAAAACATACTGTTTTTCTATATTCTCTGTGGAGTTTTGTAAGTAGACTATTTAAAATAATTTGACACATTTACTTTATTTGTATATTATTTATACTTAAATATTTATTGATTAAAGGAACAGGGGGATGAATATAGGGAATAAGCTTCGTGACATTGCTTTAAAATTGCCGGATAAAGCGGCTGTTATATTTAAAGACAAATTCACGACCTTTTCTGAACTTGAAGATAAAGCAACCAAACTTGCTTTAGCATTAAAGAAGAATGGAATTAAAAAAGGAGATCAGGTAGCCTTAATCATGCCCAATTCCTTGGATTTTGTAATTGCCTATTTCGGTGTTTTAAAATTGGGGGCAATCTTGGTTCCTTTAGACCACCGTTTAACACTGGAAGAGTTAAAACCAATACTCGATGTTACAAAAATATCAACAATAATTACTACAGGTGCTATTTATAATCAGATATTTAAAGGGCCTTTTAATAGAAATTTTACATATATCCTTAGTGATAAAAAGATTTCAAATACCTTAAGTTTTGAAGAGATATTCAGTAATTTTACTTATGAAAAGATAAAGGTTGAAATAAGAGATGAAGATGAAGCCCTCTGTCTTTTTACCTCTGGAACATCAGGAAATCCGAAGGGAGTGGTTTTAACTTTCCGTAATCTTGTATGTTCTCCAAAAGCTATGAATGAGATGTTAAGTTTAAATAAAAAAACTGTACTTGGAATGTTAAATCCAATGTCTCATATTGGAGGCCCTTTTATTATGAATGACATGGCAATGATTGGGATAACTATGCTAATTTATGACAGCTTAAGACCGGACAGCATTTTAAAAACAACAAAAAAACATCGTGTTACTTTTAATTTTGGGGTTCTCCCAATATTTCGTCCTATGCTAAAATATCCCGAATTAGAAAAATTTCATCTTCCGGACTTACAAATTATTTCATTTATGGGAATGCAAACCCCTCTTAAGTTACTTAAAGAATTCAGGGAGAAATTTCCGTATACTTTTATTATACAGGGCTATGGTTTAACTGAAACATCCCCGCTTATAACCTTATTACCCCTTAAATATGCCGATGAAAAGATGGGAAGTATTGGAAGACCGATACCGGATGCAGAAGTAAAGATTATCGATGAAAGCGGTAAAAAGGTTCCGTCTGGGGAGATAGGAGAACTTATTGTGCGGGGTCCCCTGGTAATGAAAGAATACTACAAAAATTCGGAAGAAACAAAAGACAGGATAAAAGACGGTTGGCTTTATACAGGTGATATGGTATCCTCTGACAGAGACGGCTTTCTTTATCTTTATGGCAGAAAGGATGATTTAATCATTTCAGGGGGGCTTAATGTATCCCCCCAGGAAATTGAAGGAGTTCTTCTTTCCCATCCGGATATTGAAGAAGCTTGTGCAGTAGGTGTTCCTGATGAAAAAAAGGGGGAGGTAATTAAAGCGGTTATTGTTTTAAAAAAGGGTAGGTCTATTACAAAAAAGGATATTCTTAATTTTTGCAGGGAAAGGCTTGCCGGTTACAAAATACCCAGGTTAATAGAATTTCGCAATTCGATTCCCCTGTCCAGGATGGGTAAAGTATCCCGCCGTGAACTGGCAGAATCCAACTAAGGGATTCTTCTCAACGGACGACAACAATCAACTTACATCACTTATAAATTTCTTCTCTTTTAAATAATTTAAAATTTTGTCGGTGCTTTCCCTTATACTTTCTTTCTTTGTATTCAGAACAATCTCCGGGTTAAGGGGTGGCTCATAGGGAGCTGAAATACCTGTATACTCAAGAATCTCTCCAGATCTTGCCCTGGCATACATTCCTTTTACATCCCGACTTTCACATTCTTCTAAAGGACAATCGCAAAATATTTCTATAAACTCTCCATCCTTACAAAAAGAACGAACCCAGTTCCTGTCTTTTCGATATGGCGAAATAAATGAAGTTATTGTAATTACGGTTGCCTGGAAGAAAAGACGGGCAACTTCCCCTATCCTGCGAATATTTTCATGCCTGTCCTCAGGAGAAAATCCAAGATTTCTATTCAGACCGTGCCTTATATTATCACCATCTAAAACAAAGGCATTATAGCCCGCCTCAACAAGAACCATTTCTAATTCTCTTGCAATGGTGCTTTTACCGGAGCAAGGAAGACCTGTAAACCAGATTATACATCCTTTCCTCCCAAGACTTTTTTCCCTTTCTATTTTTGTGTGCTTGCCTTTCTGCCATACTACATTTTGATTTTTTAATTCAGACATTATTTAAAATCCCTTATATTGAATATAATTCCAGCTAAGAGTAAAACCAGTCCTATATAGATAAGTCCATAACAGAAAGAAAATATTATGAACTCATGAGATACTGGAAGCCTGTGTACTATTTGCGTTTTAATATTAAAATTTTCAAGATTTGGTAATACATAATACAAAAATTCTGTTAATTTATTAATTGCAGCACTTTCTGTTCTGTTTCCAAAAACTCTAATATCAGAGGTAAGATGACCGATAACATAAACTGCCAGGGTAAAAATAGCGCTTAATGTTGGTGTTGAAAATGTAGAAAATAAAATGGCTATAGAAATTATCAACATTAGTTCAACTATAATAAGCAGTACCGCCGTAAACAAATTAAAAGCAATAGTTCCACTAATAAAATATAAAATAGTTAAAAGACAGAAGACCATTATCATAACATTGATTAAAACGGTAAATAACAGGCCGAAATATTTACCCAGTAAGAACTGAAAACGTGTTATCGGTTTTGAAAGAATATTGTATATAGTTTTTTTATCAATCTCCTTATAAACAAGTCCAATTCCTACAAAAGTCGAAATAAAGACTCCGAATATGGATATGCAGGCAAGACCCACATCCTTTACTATCTTTATCTGTTCCC
>JAXHUS010000185.1:0-4803 GCA_034189305.1 Thermodesulfobacteriota bacterium
ATTCAGGGTTCTCTTTTATTCCTTATTATTTTTTCCCTCCTTTTCATTTCATTGTATTTATTTACCATAAATTTTGGGGAAAGGGTTCTTCTCAATGAATTGAATAGGATTACCCAGAAAAATGTTCGGATTAAAAATATAAGAGCCGGGTTTTACCCCTGTATTTATTTAAATTTGATTGGAGTGGAAATGAACTCCGGATATTGTAAAGAAGATGACGATATTTCTGAGTATTCCTTTTATAGTAAGAATATAATGTTAACAACGAGCTGGAGACGGGCTATAAAAAGTCTGAGGAATAGAGTCTTAAGCTTTGAAGACATTTTTATCAATAAACCTTCCTTCCACCTCCAATCATTCGCAGGCAAGGATTTTAAAGATTTCGATTCCACTAAAATGTATATCGATAAATTTGTTAAGAAAATTTTTTCATATTTCAATTTTCGTAAACTTGACCTTTCAGAAGGGGAAGTCTTAATTATTGAAGGTGAAGGGTTTCCTGCCATACAGGTATTAAAAAAGGTGGATTTAGAATTAGTAAGACTGCCTTTAGACTCAAAGCCAATATCCGTAAATTTAAAAGGTGCTTTTATATCGCACAAGAATGAAAAGAAGATCATTCCATTTCAAATATCCGGAAAAATAGAAGGGCTATCACCCGATTTTAATTTATTCTGTTCTACTCTTGATTTAAAAATAGAGTTTTCTGATGTAACATTTTGTCATCTTGCCTATCTTTTTCGTAATAAATTCACTATTCCTGACACTATTAAGGGAAGCTTTGATATAACTATCCATTTTCAGGGCAGACATGGAAAAGAAGGAAGTGTATCCGGAAAGGCGGAAATTAAGAAGGTAAGCTTTGGAAAACCCGATATTTTTCCATTATGGCCTGCACATAAAAGGATGCACCTTAATTATTTATTAACTTATGACGGTAATGGTAAAAAACTTTCCATAGAAAAGCTTTATCTGAAAGCCGGTACTGTAAATATAAGTCTAAAAGGAGATATCCTTGAAACATGCACTCCCTCTCCTATTTGTGATCTGACATCAACTCTTTCTGCGACGGACTTTGAAGAACTTAAAAAAGTTTTTCCTTTTGGGCTTATTCCCACATTATATAAAGAATTTTTCCTTAATCGGATAAAAGGTGGGAAATGTTTTGAGGCTGTCCTGAAATTTAAGGGGAAATTTAAGGGAATTTCTAAATCAGAATTTTTACGCGGGCTGGAAGTCAGTACCAAAATAAAAGATTTAGAAGTCACTTTTCCCAATAAAAGATTCCCTCAGATCAGGATATGTAATGGAGGGATTAAATATAAAGAAGGGGAACTTTATTTTTTTAGTAATGAGAGTAAAGTCCTGAACTCTTTTTTTAATATAGAAAGGGGTCGTATTATAAAAAGGCTGCAGGACCCCCTTCTTGATATGGTAGTAACCGGCAAGGTTCTGCCAGAAGATATTGTAACAATATGTAATGCCTTTAATGCCCGGGAATCTATTTTTACTTGCCTGAATAAAGTAAATTTTTCTAATAACAAGCTTCCTTTAAGATTTCAATACACAGGTGTTTTACGAAAAATTTTTAACAATTTTAAACTTGCGATTGATCTTAATGGTCTGGATTTTTTTTATCAAAATTTTCCGCCCGTTAAAGGCTTAAAGGGGATGATCTCAATTGACGGCGATACTATTGCAATGGATAATATTACAGGACACTGTTGTTCGGAAAAGATAATTTTTAAAGGTAACATTATAAATTACCGATCTAAAAAATTTTATTATACGGCAAATATTAAAGGGGATAAATTAAAGTTGATTGAGCTTGCCCCCTATTTTATAGAAAATAGGGCCATGAATATTGGCGGAATGTTTGGACTAAATATAAGCTTATCTGGCAGAGGAAATACAAAAGAAAATATTAACCTTGATGGTAAGTTTTCTTTAAAAGGGGGAAGGATTGATTCTTCAACAAAAGAGAAAGCTTTTTTACCTATAGAAAAATTGAATATGGACGTAAAAATATCCCCGTCTTTATATGATTATTATGGTACTGGATATTTAGGTAATTCCCTGACGGAATTTAAAGGAAGCTATAAGTGTAAATCTTCAAAAGCCTCTTTAATTTTAACTTCTCCTGATTTTGATCTCAATCAAATCCGACCAGAAAAAAAAAGTAAAAAACGCAATTATATTGCCGGAAAGGCATTTTTTATAAAAGAGATGACTGGAAAATACATTTCGTTAATAAGAAAATATAAATTTTTACAAAAATTAACCCTTTTATTTAATTTTCAAGCAAAAGAAGCCACATATAGAGATAAAAACGTGTCGGATATTAATCTGTGGATCGAACTCTTACCGGATAAGATATTTCTGCATGAAGTATCCTATTCTGTTCATGAAGGATTTTTTAAGGAAAAAGGAAATGCTTTCTTTGAAAAAGATAAACTTAAAAAATTCAGTTATGAATATAATGTAAAGGACTTAACGATTGAAGATATATATAAAAGAGATAAGGGGGCATCCCCCCTTATCTCTGCCGGAAAATTATCTATGATAGGGACCCTTAATGGAAATATCAATGTTAATAACATAAGAGAATACTTGAATGGTAAATTGGCGTTAGATATTCAAGACGGTCGTTACAACAGAATTAAATATATTGGTAAAATTTTGCAGGTAATAAATTTTTCCAAATGGGGTGAAAAGATAATTAATACTTCTACCCCAGGCATACCTTTTTCAGATTTTACAATGGATCTTTTAATAAAAGAAGGCGTTGCATCCACCTCAAATCTTACTTTAAACAGTAATATTCTTCGGTTTTTGGGTGTCGGTAAAATGGATATGACAGAAGAAATATTGGATTTAATTCTGGCTGTCCAGCCCTTTGTAGCAATTGATACGATGGTAAGTATGCTGCCGCTTATTGGAGAGGTTTTTACCGGCGATAATAAAAGGCTATTTGTAACCTATTTTGAAATTAAGGGAAAAACATCCGATCTCCAGGTAAACCCTATCCCCATTGATTATATTAAAAATTTAGGAGAAGGAATTTTAGGGATATTTAACAGACTTTTAAGGCTCCCTGCTAAAATAATATCAAAGCCTTTGCCTTGAACATAAGGTTCGGCATCTAAAGTTGTTCATTCAGGTATTCCACAAACCATTATCTTCCCTTCGCCTTTTTCCACTCTAAAAGCCGTCTTTTAATCTCTTTTTCAAAACCTCTGTCTGTTGGATGGTAAAAGGTTCTTCCTTTGAATTCTCCGGGGAGGTATTCCTGATTTACCTGTGCACTGGGATAGTCATGAGGATATTTATAATCCTTTCCGAATCCCAGATCTTTCATCAGTTTTGTTGGCGCATTTCTTAAATGAAGCGGCACAGGGATGTATCCCTTCTCTTTTACTTCCTTTTCTACTTCATTATAAGCTTTATAAACGGCATTACTTTTAGGGGCACAGGATAGGTAAACAGCAGCCTGCGCAAGGGCAAGTTTTCCTTCGGGCAAACCGACAAAATGAAATGCCTGCATGGCGGCTATTGCTACCTGAAGTGCCTGAGGATCAGCATTGCCGATATCTTCTGAAGCAAAACGAATCATTCTTCTTGCTAAATATAGCGGATCCTCTCCAGCTTCAAGCATTCTTGAAAGCCAGTATAGTGATCCATCAGGATCACTTCCCCTCATACTCTTATGGAGGGCGGATATAAGATTATAGTGTTCATCCCCGCTTTTATCATATACATAGGTTTTTTTTTGCATTGCCTCTAACACTGAAAACCTGGTTACATGCCTTAAACCTTTGTTGTCGGGGACAGTATTAATAACGGCAAGTTCCAGGATATTTAAGGCAACTCGGGCATCCCCGGAGGAAAAAGTTGCTATCAATTTTAACTCATCTTGTTCTATAGAGGGATTTACTTTCTTTAATCCCCTTTTTTCATCTTCAACTGCCCTGTTCATAATCTTAACCAGTTCTTCTTTTTTAAGGGGATAGAGCTGTAAGACCCTGGATCGGGAAAGCAGAGGCGATATTATTTCAAAGGACGGGTTTTGTGTCGTTGCCCCAATCAAAATAATAGTCCCATTTTCTACATGGGGAAGAAAGGCATCCTGCTGGCTTTTATTAAAACGATGTATCTCATCTATAAATAGAATAGTGCGTTTGCTTTCATACCTCCAGTCATCCGTTGCCTTTTTTATGACTTCTTTTATTTCCTTAATACCTGAAGTTACTGCACTAAAGGCAATAAATTCATAATTAAAATAGTAGGCAAGAATACTGGCGAGGCTGGTTTTACCTGAACCCGGGGGGCCCCAGAAGATAAGGGAAGAAAGATTTTTATTTTCTATCATTATGCGTAATATTTTCCCTTTCCCAAGAAGATGTTCCTGTCCGAGTATATCATCTAAAGACCTGGGTCTTATCCTGTCCGCAAGGGGAGATGGGGGTGGTATGATATCAAATAAGTCAGTCATTTTGGTTTCTTTTATTAAAGTTCCTCATTGTAGCATCAGGATATTATACCTTCCTTCCATATTCTATGAGCAAAATCACTCAATGTATTATCCCTTGCCCCCATTAAAACTATAATATCACTATTTCTTATAATTTTTCTTATTATAGAAATAATGCGCGGTCTTTCTTTAATGAATAAACAGTTGGGAATACGAATAAGATCAAGCAGATCTTGTGAGGAAATGTCTCTAAGGGCTTTCCCGCCGGCATCATAAATATTTTGAAGTATCAGAATATCCTTGTTGTTCAGATAGTTATTAAAGGTTTTTGA
>JAXHUS010000186.1:0-9598 GCA_034189305.1 Thermodesulfobacteriota bacterium
TTTCATGAATCATAAAATTGTCCTTTTTATTTAAACATTTTTATCAGATATTGTTGCTGTAAGCTCCGCTTCTGCCACTAAAGTTTCTCCTACCAGAGCCCTTCCCTTAAATTTCCAGACACTTCCTTTCGTTTTAATAAGATCTGTTTCCAGCCTTACCTGGTCCCCGGGTATAACCGGCTTTCTAAATCTTGCCCTTTCAATTCCGGCAAAAAGAAAAACTTTATCTTGAAGTTCTTTTTGATTACTCTGTTTAATAGTTACTCCTGCAACTTGAGCCATAGCTTCAATAATCAATACTCCTGGAACTATGGGAAGTTCCGGGAAGTGTCCCTGAAAAAAAGGTTCGTTTATTGTAAAATTTTTAATACCAACCCCCCTTTTGCCAGGTTCTATTTCCAGTATCCTATCCACCAGTAGAAATGGATAACGATGGGGTATTGAATTGAAAATATCGTTAATATAAAGATTGTTATTCATTTTCCTCTCCTCTTTTTTTCAGTTCTTCAGCTAAAATCTGGACTTCTTTTTCAATTTCAGCAATTCTTTTCCTGAGGTCAGGAAGATTCAAAAATCCAGCCTGAGCCTTCAACCACTTGCGATGAGGTATAGCAGGGAAACCTCCCAAAAATTGATCTGGAGCAATATCTCTGGTTACTCCACAGCGAGCGGTTAAAGTAACATTATCACCAATTTTTATGTGCCCAACGGTTCCTACCTGCCCCCCAATTGTTACATGACTGCCGATTTTAACACTGCCTGAAATGCCCACCTGAGCTGCACTTACCGTATGCTCCCCTATTTCTACATTATGGGCAATCTGAATTAAATTATCCAGTTTCACCCCCTTCTTTATCCATGTTTTTCCAAGAGTTGCCCGATCAATACAACAATTTGCCCCTATTTCCACATCATCATCTATTTTCACAATTCCTGTCTGGGGTATTTTAAAGTACTGATTGCCATCTTTTGCAAAACCGAAACCGTCACTTCCTATTACCACACCGGGATGTAGAATCACTCTGCTGCCGATAGTACATCTTTCTCTTATAGTAACATTTGAATAGATAATGCTGTCATCCCCGATTGTTACACCATCTCCAATAAAAGCACCGGGAAAAATGGTTGCTCTGCTTCCAATCTTTGCCCTATTTCCTATATATACAAAGGGATATATGGACAATTCCTCCCCCAATGTAACTTCTTTACCTACGAAAGAATGTTTGCTTATCCCCAGGGATTGATATGTTTTCTGGTAGAATAACCTCAGTATCTTTGCAAAGGCAAGGTATGGATTTTGTGAAAGCAAAGCCGGAGTCTTGAGGTTTGTTTTAATTTCCGGAGAAATTATTACAGCTGAGGCTTTAGTAGTTTTTAGTAAAGGCAGATATTTAGTATTTGTTAAAAAAGTTATATCCCCTTTTTCCGCCTCTGCTATACCCTTTATACCCTTTATTCTTATAGCTCCATCCCCAGAAACTTCACCACCAACTAATTCTGCCAGATCTTCTAAAGTTTTTTCCACCTTATTTTTTCGTATTAAAATACCGTTTATTATGTATTTTAATTATCTCATCTGTTAAATCAAGGGCATCAGAAACATAAAGCAATAATTTTTTTTCAAATATCACGGTGTATTTCTTTTTTTCCCCAAGCTCTTTTACAATTTCAGCAAGTTGAAGTAGTATTTTTTTCGTTAATTCATTTTCCCTTTGCTGATATTCATATTTATAATCCTTCTCCATCCTGCGAAAATCACGATATTTTTTTTCGAGTTCCTTTCCCTTCTCTCCTTTTACTTCCTCAGTAAGCATCATAGCCTGTTTTTTTAACAGTTCGTCAAGCTTTAATATTTCCTCTTGAGCCTCCTCCATTTCCTTTTTCATTTTTTGAACTTGCTGCTCTAATTTTTTTTGGGCCTCCTGCCCGCCTTCACAATTAATCAGGGCTTTCTGTAGGTCAACAAAGGCCATCTTTATATCTTGCCCCGCATTACAATTGACAGTGTAAAAAAGAAAAAATAAGAAAGAACATAATACCTTTGTTAATTTATTCATAATTTCGCCTCTCCTTTTTAAAATTAAAACATCGAACCAAAACTAAACTCAAATTTACTTCTATCCTCATCAGAATAAGGATCCAGATTAAGTCCCCACTCAAGCCTTAAAGGTCCCATGGGGGATTGCCATCTTACCCCGGTCCCTACACTATATCTAAACTCCGATCCAAAACTTTCATCATCAGCAAATGCATTTCCAGCATCTAAAAAGACCAGACCCCTTATTCCAGCCTGCTTAACCAGGGGAAATAAATATTCAAAATTGAAAAACAGTTCCTTTTCACCACCCACAATATCGTATTCTCCCGGGATTGGCTGTCCGGTTTCCGGATTAATTCTGGGAGCACGGGGCCCCACTTCCCTTTCTTCAAATCCCCTTAAGTTATTTAAACCACCTAAAAAAAATCTTTCAAAAACAGGGAGATCTTCTCCACCATAGCCAAAACCTGCACCGATCACCCCACGCACCATAAAAGCGGTATCCCATTTAAAAGGAAAATAATGGCTGTGTTCGCCAATAACTTTTATAAATTGATTTTCAGCTCCAAGGGGTCCACCGGCAAATTCAAAGGAAAAGCTGCTTTTTGTTCCATGAGTTGGAACAAATCTATCATTTCTTGAATCTCTTACAATCGAAGAGGTAAAACTGCTTGTCTTGCTTTCCCCTTCGGAAGCTCTTATTTCATAAGAAGCATCATAATCAATTTCAGAAATATCAACGGCTTCATATTTATACATAAAATAAGTACGGGTAAAATCCGCTACTCGAAAGCCTATTCTAATGTCCCCTCCTCTGCTTTCTTTATCAAAATCCTCATACTCCCTGTCCCAGTTAAAAATATCAACACCCGCAGATATAGGTCTATTGTATAACCATGGCTCGGTAAAACCGATATTATATCTTGATGAAACCCCACCAAGCTGAGCCTGCACATTTAATTGCTGCCCCCTCCCAAAGAGATTATTTTGAGATACCTGAAACATCCCCATCAACTTATCTGTAGAGCTATATCCGGCCCCCATGCCGATCATTCCCGTTGGTTTATCCTCTACCTCTACATTAAGCACAATTTTATCATCCGCACTTCCAGGGACTTTATTAAAATTAACCTTATTAAAATATCCCAGGTTATTTACTTCCTGCCTGCTTATTTTCAGTTTTGCAGCATTATAAATTTCTCCTTCGGCTATTCTCAACTCTCTTCTTATCACATGATCACGGGTTCTTGTATTCCCCTTAATGTTTATTTTTTCAATATAAACTTTTTTATCTTTATTAATACTGTAAACAAGGTCAACGGTTTTTGCTTCCCTTTTTATTCTGGTCAAAGGAGATACATCAACATATGCATACCCAAAGTTAGAATAATATTCCGTAATTTGCATTATATCGTCCTGAACCAGCTTCTGGTTAAAAATCATACCCGGCTTTAGTTGTGTCACCTTAAAAATATCATTTTTATCAGTAATAATATCGCCATCAAGATCAATATTGCCAACCTTAAATTGTTCACCTTCATTTATATAAAAGTCTATATAAATTCCATCTTTTTTAAAAGACACTTTAGGCTCCTCAACTTTAACCTGAAGGTATCCCTTTATAAAATAGAGGGCGGAAATTTTACTCATATCACTTTTTATTAAATCTTCCTTATAAATTCCTGAACCGGTAATAAAGGAAAACAACCACGGTTCTTTATTTTCTAAATATTTTTTTAACTTTCTTGATTTTATCGCCTTATTGCCGTGGAATTTGACCCTTTTTATCCTGGTTTTTTTGTTTTCAACTATTATGAAATTTACGGATACTTTATCTTCTTCTATGGGATAGGTTTTATAATCTACTTCAACATTATAGAACCCCTTATTTTTATACATTGTTCGGATGCTTTCCAGATCCTCTTTTATTATGTTTAAATTCAGAATATCAAGGTTTTTGGTCTTAATTTCTTTTTGTATATCAATAATATCTATATTTTTATTGCCCAGTATCTTTATTTCAGTAATAACGGCCTTTTCCTTAACAATAAAGGTTACTTTCCTTCCCTGAGGCGTGTTGATACTGTCTACCATAATATCATCAAAATATCCCATTTCGTAAAGCCTTTTTATATCATCAGAGACTATCGTCTTAGTATACAATTCACCCTTAATAGTCTTTATTTGATTAAGGATTACCTCATCTTCCATCTTTTTGTTACCCTTTACGGTTACCTGGTGAATAAGCCTGTCTCCTATAATTTCCCTGGAAATTTCTTTTGAAAGTATGTTTAGCTTCTCAAGGATAGCCTCTATACTATCACATTTAAACTCATAATTTTTAAATCCTGCAGGCTTAAGCATGCTTACAGCTCTTGTACTAAGGGTTATCTCTTCATCAGAAATCGTTAACTCACCTACCACAACCCAGTCTACCCCCAATGCATCTCCCAATTTTCTTAACTCTTCAAG
Organism: Thermodesulfobacteriota bacterium; assembly: GCA_034189305.1. GTDB lineage: Bacteria > Desulfobacterota > WTBG01 > JAXHUS01 > JAXHUS01 > JAXHUS01. Next base: position 4,511 of record JAXHUS010000186.1, read on the forward strand.
GTCTGCATAGTCGACTTTTTTTTCTTTAAGCAAAGGATCTATCTTTGACCTGTCAATGGTTTCAAAAAGCAGGTTCTGGCTGATTCTTGAGGATAGAATTTCACAAATCCCATCACTCAAATAAAAATAAACTGATGGGGCGGTTACTGAAAATGGAAAAACAGCTATTTTTAAATCATTTTTAGCTTCTGCCTTTGAGAAAGAAAAACAGAAAATGAAAATAAGCGATAAAATCTTATTTATAAAAATAAGTTTTTCTTTGTTAATCAATTTACAATTTTCCCATCCTGGATATGTATAATCTTATTAAGCCTTCCGGCCAGAGTTTCATTATGTGTAACAATTATTATCGTTGTATTCATTTCTTTATTGAATTCGAAAAGTAGTTCCTGAAGTTCATTACCGGTTTTACTGTCTAAATTTCCCGTCGGCTCATCCGCAAGAAGTATCTCTGGATTCATGATAAGCGATCTTGCTACGGCAACTCTTTGTTGTTCGCCACCGGACAGCTCCCCGGGTTTGTGTTGCATCCTATCTTGTAATCCCACTTTAATAAGAATTTCCATAGATGCTTCCCTGGCTTTTTTCTTGTCCCAACCGCAAATTAAAGCCGGTATCATAATGTTTTCTATTGCATTGAATTCCGTTAAAAGATAATGGAATTGGAAAACAAATCCTAATTTATTGTTACGCAGTTTTGCAAGTTCATCAGGACTTTTCTCATATAAATTTTCACCATGATACAATATGTTTCCAACACTTGGTTTTTCCAATGTTCCCAGAATATAAAGGAGGGTGCTTTTACCGACACCTGAAGGTCCAACTATTGCAATCATGGATCCACTGTCTATTTTTAAGTTAACGCCTTTTAATACCTCAACTCTTTTTCCTCCCTTTTGAAATACTTTAAAAATATTTTTTGCTTCAAGCAGGGGAAGGGCATCATTCATATCTTAAAACCTCGACAGGATCCACTTTTGCGGCCTGCCATGCCGGATAAACAGTAGATAACAAACAAATTACAAGACTTGAAATTATAATAATGAAAAAATCAAAAAATTCCATCTTAATTGGAAGGGTTGAAATATAGTAGATATCACTTGGCAATTTTATGAACTGATATTTTTTCAGTAAAAATCCTAAAATATATCCTGCAATTGCCCCCAGAAAAGTTCCTACAATTCCAATAGTTAAACCTTCTATAACAAAAATTTTCATTATTGCATTTTTTTTTGCACCAATTGCCTTTAGAATTGCGATATCTTTATTCTTTTCCATAACCACCATAATCAAAGTACTGGCAATATTAAAGGCGGCAACAAGAATGATCAAAACAAGAATGATAAACATAGCCACCTTTTCCAGTTTTAGTGCAGAATAAAGGTTTCTGTTTAATTCCATCCAGTCCAGAACATGATAGGGAAATCCTAATTTTTTTTGTATCTTATGGGAAACTTCCCGTGCTTTATAGATATCTTTTATTTTGACCTCAATACCCGTAACCACATCAGGGATATTAAAAAATCTTTGTGCGGCGCCGATTGAAATGAATACCCATTTGGAATCATATTCATACATTCCCGAATCGAATATTCCGACTACTTTAAATCTTTTAGGATGGATAACTGTTGAAAAGCCTTGTGGATATAATATACTAACCTTTTTATTAAAACCGGTTCCCAGACTTTTAGCAAGTTCTTTGCCTATAATAATCCCGGGCAGTCCGCTTTTTCCCCGTTCAGGATTAAGGTCGGAAAATGTTCCGGTTTTTAAACTTTTTTCTAAATTGGTAACTTCTCCTATACTGTCCGGAGATATACCCGTTAAAATTACACCGGAAACTCTGCTTTCCGTCGAAATCATAGCTTCACTATAGATAAAAGGAGTGGAAGCGACTATCCCGTCTAACCCTTTAATCATATTTTCGGCATTTTTATAATCTTTTATCCATCCACCGGATTTTAAGATACGGATATGTGCAGTTGTACCTAAAATCTTATTTTTCAGGTCTTCTTCAAAACCGGTCATTACCCCCAGTACCAGAATCAACGCAAGCACCCCAATAGCTACACCTAATACGGAAATAAACGTTATGACTGAAATAAACGTTTCCTTCCCCTTAGCCTTTAAGTATCTTAAACCAATAAAAGTCTCATAAGCCACTTTTTATTCAGTCCTTTTTTCTTTCAGCAATGGGAAAAGTATAACATCACGGATTGAAGGAGCATTGGTTAAAAGCATAACCAATCTATCGATTCCAATGCCTTCTCCCGCTGTAGGAGGCATGCCGTATTCTAAAGCTGTAATAAAATCTTCGTCCATTTGATGGAAGGCTTCATCCATCCCTGCCCTTTCTTTCTGTTGTACCGCAAGTCTTTCCTGTTGATCTACAGGATCATTAAGCTCTGAAAAGGCGTTTGCTATTTCTCTTCCATAGATATACAACTCAAACCGATCGACTACGTCAGGATCTTTATCATTCTTACGGGAAAGGGGGGAAACCTCTGTGGGATAATGGGTAACAAATGTGGGTTGAATAAGATGTTGCTCCACAGTGGCTTCAAAAATTTCGGTTATAATCTTTCCTATTCCAATCCCGTCAACAGAAATTCCGAGAGAACCGGCAAGTTTTATAAGTTTCTCCTGATCAATCAGTACCCCCTCACTTATCCCGCCATATTTCTGTATAGCCTCTATCATGGTAATTCTTTCCCAGGGGGGGGTAAAGTCAATAACCTGTCCCTGATATTCAAATGTAAGTTTTTCTGAAACTTCTTGTGCCAGAAAACAAAACATTTCTTCAGTCAATTCCATCATATCTTCATAAGTAGCATAAGCCTGGTAAAATTCTAATAAAGTAAACTCCGGATTATGCTGAGTGGAAATGCCTTCGTTTCGAAATACCCTGTTTAACTCAAAGATTTTATCCATACCTCCAATTATCACCCGTTTCAAGAATAATTCCGGAGCGATTCTGAGATAAAGTTCCATATCCATTTCGTTGTGGTAAGTTTTAAATGGTTTTGCAATTGCTCCGCCGTAAATAGACTGCATCATTGGTGTTTCAACTTCAGTAAAATCCCTTTTTATTAAAAAATCTCTTAATAGCTGAATTATTTTTGCCCTTTTTCTGAAAATCTCCCTTGCCTCGGGATTAATCAAAAGGTCTAAATATCTTTGTCTGTATCTTATTTCAATATCCTTCAGACCATGCCATTTTTCCGGCAGAGGGTGGAAGGATTTACTTAAAAGCTTTACTTCTTCTACTTTAATGGTAAGTTCTTTGGTTTTTGTAAAGAAGATACTCCCTCCGATTCCAACAATATCTCCAATATCAAATTTTTTAAAAAGTCCATATATTTCTTCTCCGATTAAATTTTTTTGTATGTAACACTGAATCTGCCCTGTACCATCCTGTATATGAAAAAAAGCTGCCTTACCGAAATTCCTTATTGAAATAATTCTACCTGCAATTGAATAATAAGGAACTCCTTTTGTATCCAATTCAATATCTGTATATGTATTATGTAATTCTAAAGTATCTGTATTCGTTTTAAAATCGTTGGGGTAAGGAACTACTCCAGTTTCTATAAGCTCTTTTAATTTGCTTTTCCTCTGTAAAATTATTTTATCCACTTTTAGCCTTTAACTAATTATAAATAGTCATAAATTTATATTGCTTTTGTAATGGAGTCAAGTTTAATTAAGATTTTGAACCTCTTTAAAATTACCACACAAGTTTCGCACCGGTTTTCCATTCCAAAGTCAGGTTGTATAGTGATGACATATTGAAAACATAGGTGCAAAAGAATCCGGAAGTCTCCGCTTCAAAGGGGACAGAATAATATAGCAATGCTTTTATTGTCTCCTTCGGGGAATGGGAGAAAAACCCTCGCCGTTAGGCGAAGACTTCAGTTCGATTATTTGCGCGGCAAGGGGTTGAGGATTCCAGGATTCGAGAGTAATGATAACAAGATTTTCCCTTGATCCCTTAACCCCTTGAACCCGCAAGCCATCGGCTTGAGCCGATGGTAGTTGACATTATGTCTTCTGTCTCCTGAATTCTTATTACATAATTTTATAGCAGAAAGCTCCACTGACAACGATGCATCGAATTTCAAAGGTATGAAATTTGAGTGTTCATTAAATCCTTTTAAAGATATTGAAAGGTAGCGCCAAACAGTCAAAAACTTGACTTTTTTTAAAAAAAATGATACCATACACAAAAATTTTAATTGTGGAGTAATGAATTATGAAACAATTAAAAAATACTTTAAAAATAGATGAGGTTCAAGAACATCGTAAAATTGACTGTGAAAAATATTCATATTGTTTGGATATTGCGGTGGAAAGTCAGTGGAAAGGATTTTCATGTAAGGATTGCGAAGAATACAAACCGAAAAAGCTACAATATCGCAATTAGGAATTGTCTATTTATCATCCTCTTTTATGATAAAATCTTTTCTTCTATCTGTTTTTCTTCTATATTCATTCTTTCTTCGTTCAAAAATTGGATTTAAAGAAATATTTTTAACCCTTCGATCTTTCTTTCGTCGCTCGACAAATGATCGTCTTTCCCTTTTTGCACTTTTTTTTTCGGATATATCATTCATAGTTTAAATTACCAGATCCTCAAATTCCTTTTTTTCTAAAACTTCTGAAATTAAAATACTATAATTTTTTTGATCATGCAATAATTTATAAATAACATATTTTTCTGAATCTTTAAATTCACGGCCTTTACTGTAGCTTATTGTAATTTTTGCTGCTAAAGAGATTTCTCTTTGTGTCGGGTTCCCTCTTAATAATGCGGTAGGGCCGGGAAATTTTTCAATTTTAAATATCATATCCTTTTCCCTTGATAAGGATGAAATTTTATTGTTTTCTTCTTCATTTCTGCCTAATATCAGTTTACATTGGGGTGATAATCTAAAATGTCTCCCCAATCTTAGAAGATATGAATCATTAATGTTGAAATCTTTACTATAGGTTACTAAATCATCAAGTTTTTTTGAAAATTCCGGGTCGCATAATAAGCATCCGCCGGATGGACTGAGAAATTTTTTAATCTGAAACTTTCCGGCCAGC
>JAXHUS010000187.1:0-5025 GCA_034189305.1 Thermodesulfobacteriota bacterium
CAAGACATTCTGTTTGTGCTTCCCTTATATCAATTCCTGGCTCTCCTCCTGCCCCGGTTTGAGCCGACTTTTGATCTTTTTTAACCTTTATTACCATATAAACACTTTTATCAGGAGTAATATGCGGGGTTACTTCTAGTTCAAGTACCGCATCTTTAAATTCAGTGGATGTAACACCTTGCTCAGAAAGTTTAAGATAAGGAAGGGCAACTCCCTGTTTTATTTTTGCCGTTGTATTATCAATTCCCAATATCTTTGGATTGGAAATTATCTTTACCTTATCCTGTTTTTCAAGGGCCGTTAATTCTACATCAAAAAAATTGCTTCCTTCAATTAAAGAAAATCCGACAGTTCCTCCTGATCCTGGCCCTGCTGGGGCGGGAAGATTTAAAACTGCAAAACTGCTTCTTGATTTATTAGCATCTAAATCAATATTGTCTTCTGTCCAACTTATACCCATTTCTTTAACTGTACTTGGATTGGTCTGGACAATTTTCGCCTCTATCATAACTTGAGGTGTGGGCGTATCTAAAGACCTGACTAATTTCTTTGCCTCTTCAATTGCCCTTGATATGTCACTTATAATTAATTTATTCGTTCTATCATCAACTGAAACAGTTCCTCTTTCCGTAAGAATTTTTGAAACCTGGGTCGACATAGCACTAGCTGTGGCATAATTTACAGGTATAAGTTCCGTAGCCAAATCTTCAAGCTTTTCTTTTGCCCTTTTCGCAAAAAGCGCAGCTTCCTCAGCTTTTTTTATTTTCTCTGCTTTTGCTATCTTTATTACATTTCCTATCTTTATCATCCCTAAAGCCTTGGTTTCTAAAATTAAATCAAGCGACTGATCCCATGGTACATCAACAAGCCTTAAGGTAATCTTGCCCTTTACATCTTCATCAAGAACAATATTATATCCGCTTACTTCAGCGATAAGCCTTAAAATATTCTGAATATCGGCTTCTTTGAAATCAAGAGAGATTTTTGTTCCAGAATATTTCTTATCCTTACCAGTAACAATTTCTACATCTCCTTTAAGCACTGCTTTTTCTTCACTCTTAACTTTTTCTATCTCTTTTGTCTCTACTCTCTCTCCTGTTTTTATTTCAGCTAAAATAGCAGGCATTTTAACCGTCAGCACTATATCTTCTCCTAGTCTCTCCATATCAAAATCAGGGATTTTTTCCTGATTTACATCAAATACACATCTCAATTTTTCAGGATATTTACCAATTCGAATTTCTTTAATCTGGCTGCCGTCAATGGGGATTGATGACCTGGTTAAACCACTGGTGGTATTGGGTAGATCAAATACTATTCTACTCGGTTTAAATAAGGTGAAAGAATTATATTCTTTTATTTTATGATCCGATTTAAAAATAAACTTTATTGCCCCTTCATTTTTCTCCACAATTATATCAAGTAATTTTGCAGCAGTTGGAACCTCTTTTTTTTCACCCGATATAATCTCTGGTTTTAAGGGTTGAGTTTCTGCTTCCTGAGGGGGCATTTCAGCCCTTGCAATTTCTTCCTCAATTAATCCGGTTTTCAGCACATTAATATATAGAAAATTATTTTCTGATGAGACATCATAATCAGCCATATTATTAAGATTAAGGCCGATTTCGACTTTTGTCTGGTTTGTATTTTCAAGGTGATCAATTTTTACCAAATTAATTATCCCATCCTCTACTTTAATCGGGCTTATGACGTCCCCTGAATCGACATCAAGAATATATAACATAATTCGAGATGGATCGGTAAGTCCAAATGCAGTATATGTTAACGCATCAGAAGCTTCTATTATGACCCGTTCCTTATCATCTAAATTTTCTACTTTAACATCTAAAAGCTTTCTTTCTTCTGTATCTATTGCAGGATATGTATCTTCTGTCTGGGTAACTTTGTTATCTTGATATCCTGCTGTTGCACATGCAAAAAGCAGAAAGATTGAAAGGCTTAATAAATAATATCTATCTAAAATATTTTTCATGTTCATCTTATCTCCTCTTCTTCAGGTTTATAAAGAACTAAAGAAGTTGCGGTAGTTGTCAATTTTCCCGAATAATCGTAATACCTTTCTTCAATAACCACTTCATTTCTTTTGATTTCTTTTACCACTCCATGTTTGCCTATTAAAGTTCCTTTTCTCATAAAGAATCCTTTTTTTGCTGAATCTTCTACTAATGCTATTGGGTTTTGAAGCTGCCAAATAATTCCAACGAGTGTTAGTTGTCCTATTTCATAATCCTGTAAAGGAGTCATTGGTTTCGTCTTGATAATTTCAGGTTGTTCTAAAATAAAGGGTTTAAAAGGATCTGTTTTTCCTTCAGGATTATAAAAATATCCGGATTCGCAATTATCTCCTTCTTGTATGACCTGCTGCTTTTCAGCAAATACAGTGTTTTTTGCTACGATAATATATATAATAAAAATAAAAAATATTGAAATTCTTTTCAAAGCTTATAAACCCGGAATTATTTTTTACGTTTTTTCCCCTTGCTTTTTCCTTTGCCCTTACTTTCTACAAATTTAAAAGTAGTAGCAGTACATTGCACATTCACATTAATTGATCCTGAAACTTCCTTTAGCCCTCTCATTCTAATATCAGAAATATTTACAATTCTTGGAAGTTTTCCTATCCTGTCACAAAAAACCGCAACGTCATGATAGCCGCCGACTATATTTATTCCAACGGGTATTTCCGAATAAAAACCTTTTCTTTTCTCGGATTGGGGCTTGAATAACTTAAATTCCAATCCCGATTCCCTTCCAATCCTTGTAATACTTGTAAGCAGTTTGGGTATCTCACTTGTTTTGGGCAACCTTTCCTGAAGCATTGAAAGCTTGATCTCTAATTTTTTTATTGTTTCCCTTAAATTGGCAAGTTTTGGTTTAAGAGCTTTCATTTTTTCAAGTTTCTGATGAAGCTGAACTATTTCATCTTTTTTAGTATTTAGTGTTTCCTTCCTATCCTTATAATAAAATTGCCAGTTCAAACCTGTAAGAAGTATTATTATCCCGATAAAAATAAGCCCCTTTTGCCATGCTGGTAATTTCATTATTGTATCAATATCGACTGCCATGACCGATGCTCTTTATATTAGGATTTTTTTGACTTTTTAAATTCTGGTTTAGGTTCTTTTGGAGAAAATATAATTTCGCAACTAAGTTTAAATTGCATTATATCAACAGCTCCAATTTTACTTTTTTTAATGTATGATAGAACAACTTTATTAAAATATTGTGATTTATTTAAGGCTGTCATAAACTGGGCTATGATGTTATTATCAAGGGCCACCGCATCTAATTTTAAACTGGTTCCCTTCTGGTCGAAGCTTTTTAACCATAATTTTTCTGGCACACAGTTTGTTAATTCATCTAAAATTCTAACCGGGCCTTTCCTTTGTGCTTCCAGATCATTTATAACTTTTATCCTTGTTTTTAAGGTCTTTTCTGTACTTTTTAATTTTTTAATCTCTTTTTCCACTTTCTCATAATTTTTCAACTCATCTTTAATAGATTTTATCCTGTCATCGGCCGCTCCCAGTTCTTTGACAAGTTTATAATCAAAATAACAAATAGCAACGACTACTAAAAATATGATGAGACAAGCCATACTAATCTGGTATCGTATTGTCTCTTTTTTTCTTTCTTCTCGTATTGGGAGTAAATTTATTTTTATCACTTGTCACCTATCCTTCTTAGGGCCAGCCCAACTCCAACTGCCGCCCTGGGGCCGATACATTTAATGTATTCAGGATCAAAAGTTTTTGTTTCGAATTCAATATTTTTAAATGGATCAATAATTTCAACGGGGATCTTCAGATTATTTTCCAGAATTTCACTTAGTCCCTTTATGTTTGAGCATCCACCACATATAAATATTTTATTTACAACTTCATCTGTTGAGCCTGCAAAGAATTCTATAGATTTTTGAATTTCTTTACTAAAATTGTTAATACTATCTCTCATTATATTTATAACCCCGGCATTATCTATTCCTTCAATTTTTCCACCAAGTTTTATAGTTTCTGCTTCTTCATAACTTATATCAAATACTTTTTGTATCTCTGCAGTTATATGGTTTCCACCTAAAAATATGTCTCTATTAAATAAATAACTCCCTCCTTTAATTATATTTATATTGATTACACCTGCACCTATGTCTATAATAGCGTTAATTCCCTCTATTTCTTCAGGATAATTAATTTCAAACATATTTTCCAGAGCAAAATCATCTATATCCATTACTATACTGTTTAATCCCGCCTCCGTTATAATATCAGCATACTCGTTTACCGAAACTTTCTTTGCCGCCACCAGCAGTACTTCCAATTTATCAGGCGCGCTGGGGCTTATACCAAGAGTTTGAAAGTCAATATTTACCTCATCCAGGGTAAAGGGGATATATTGTTCCGCTTCCCATTGAATGTTCTCTTCTAACTCTATATCCTTCATGGAAGACATGCTGATCTTTTTTATTATTATAGAATGACCGGACACAGAAACTGCTATATTCTTATTTTTTATGTTCAGATTTTCTGTTAACCTTTTAATAGCAGATACAACATCCTGTCCGTTTTTCATATTGCCATTTATAATACTATCCTTTGATAAAACAGCGAGTCCAAAATTTTTTAATCGATATTTATTGCCTTTTAATTCAGCAAGTTCTATCATCTTTATAGAGCTTGAACCAATATCTAAACCTACTAAATCATCATGTTTAGCAAAAAACATATAAACTTAATCCTCGGGAAAAACTTTATTTTTTTCTGACAACTTAAGCTTTAAGGCTAAAATAATTTTTCTTTTTGTATCCATTCTACAACTGTTATACTTCTCAATTCTATCAATTGTAATTGACGATACGCCGGCTTTTCTTGCTAGCTCGGCTTTACTCAATAATCTTTCTTCTCTATATTTTTTTAAATAATTTTTGACCACAGCTCTAATGAACTTACTTATTTTAAAAACATATATATAATATTATATAAAATAATAAATAATTTATAAAAATTG
>JAXHUS010000188.1:0-3002 GCA_034189305.1 Thermodesulfobacteriota bacterium
GGGCCAGTACACATAAAAGGGCGTCAGCAAAATTAAAAGGGTCAAGGCCCATATCTAAAAGACGAATAACTGTCTCCGGGGCGCTGTTAGTATGAAGGGTGCTAAAAACCAGATGACCTGACAGTGATGCTTCAATTCCCGTTGATGCTGTTTCTTCATCCCTCATTTCTCCTACCATTACTACATCAGGGTCTGCCCGTAAAAACGACCTCATGGCAGCAGCAAAGGTAAGACCAATCTTTGCATGGACATTAACCTGTCTAAGACCATATTGAGTGATCTCCACAGGATCTTCCGCTGTCCAGATTTTCCTTTCAGGCTTATTTATATAACCCAATGCTGAATGTAAGGTTGTGGTCTTACCTGATCCTGTCGGTCCTACCACTAAAACCAGCCCGTAAGGTTTTATAATACAGTCAATAAAATTTTTATAGTTTTTCTCAGTCATTCCCATCTTATCAAGGGGAATAGGATCACTTGAAGCAAGTATCCGCATGACAACATCTTCTACCCCTCCTGCTGTGGGAATGGTTGCAACCCTGAGCTCTATATCAAGCCCCCCATATTTTTTAAATTTTATTTTACCGTCCTGGGGCAGCCTTCTTTCTGCAATATCAAGGTCGGACATAATCTTTAGCCTGGAAACAATAGCTGCTTTATGGCTTGCTGGTATTGTCTGGTAAATCTGGCATGACCCATCAATTCTAAATCTTACCTCCGTGTTTTTCTTCCCCATATATGGCTCAATATGAATATCTGAAGCACCTCGATTATAGGCATCAATAATGGTCTTATTTACAAGCTGCACAATGGCGCTATCATGTTCAGAAACCGATATGTCAACATTTTCAGAGGTATCATCTTCTTCTTCTCCTAACTTGCCTAATATATCACTAATATCATCGTCTGCAGATCCCGGGGTGTGCACCCCACCTCCGCCAAAAAATAAATTTATATATGAAAGGATATCCTCCTTAAAGGCAATGCAAAATTCAAAATCTTTTGCCTGTATCATCTGACGTATTAAATCGGTTTTTTGAATATTATTAGGATCATCAAGAATAATTACTACTTTCCCATCTTTCTTTGATAGCGGCACCCAGAAATTTTTCTTTAAAAAATTTACATTTTTTTCTAATAAGGTTACAAGTTCACCTGGAATTACTGCTCTGTCATTGTACTGAACGAATTTGCAGCCGAAATATTGCTCCCAGGACTTTCCTAAATCACCTTTTGAAATTTTAAAATTTCGCATTAAAATATTTTCCACGGATTCTTTGCGTGCCCTGGCATCAGTTATAGCAGCTTCCAATTCCTTTTGTGTAATTTTACCTTCAGAGACAAGATAATCAAATTTTGACGGTTTCTTACTCTGTAATACCCTGAGTTGATTATAAAAAGCTATTCCCAAAATTCTGGCAATTTCCTGTATAGGAATTTCATCATCTTTTGTAAAGTTTTGTCCGCTTTTTTTATTTATTACCTGAATTACGCCTAAGAGAAATTTATTAAATATTATAGGAGCTGCAAGAACCTGGGTAGTTTTGTATCCTGTCTTTTTATCCCAACTACTGTCAAAACTAATTTTTGGACTTATTTTTTTCAGTTCTTCATTATCATAGACATCGGAAATATTAACAATCTTTTGTGAAAGGGCGGTATATCCGGCTATACTGTTAGGAGATATGGGAACCCTGATTTCATTTACTTCATCCCCGGCCTTGACTCTGGAAAAGATCTGTTTCTTTGCACCGTCCACAGCATAAATAGTAATCCGGTCAACATCAAACAGGCTTAATATATCATCTTTAAGATCAATTATAATTTCATTAATATTTTTTGCAGCGTGGATCATATTGGTTATTTTATTTAATTTTTTTTCTCTTTCGACCTTATCTTCTAAAGCACGAATTTTATCTTCCGGCTGCATTTCTTTATGATTTGTCAAATTATTTAACTTTTTTGCAAATTGCTCTTTCATTTTACCCGACTTTTCCTTTATTCAAATCTTAATTATAATGAGTTAAAAAATAAAATCAATAATAAATCTATGTAGACTTTTTTACGGTTTTGTTACCTGACAGAAAATTTAAGTTCCTTACCCTTTTGAAAGAAAGATCAATAAAAAGTATATTACTTGCTACTATTACTGTTTATGTTGAAAATATTGAAAAGCCATTCAATTCATACATCTGACAGTAGTGCGTTGAAAGGATTTTTTTATGTTTTATTTCAATCCCTGAGAAATAAATTTTTGAGTTAATTTATTATGTGTCTCAAGGGTGTTACATAGAAATCATCTTGTTTTTAACAATTAGTTTAATATATAATAAAACAAAAAGCATATCAATAAAAAAGGAGAAAGAAGTGCCAATCTATGAATATGAATGTAAAAAATGCGGTCATAATTTTGAGGTATTCCATGAAATTGATAAATGTGATGCAGATTTACAATGTCCTGAATGTCATACTGAAAATCCAAAAAGGTTATTATCTTTCTTTTGTTCCGGGCATAAAGATTCTGTCGGCAGGAGCTGTAACACGGCAAAAACAACCTGAGGGATTTAACTGTAAGGATTGGTTCAATCCTTTAAATATTAAATGATGTCCCTTGTGTGTTGTCCATAGTTAGTTGCATTATTCTTTATATTTAAAAGCATAAAAGTTTTTGAGTGATATTATAACTCTCTATTTGGTAAATCTATAACTTTTCAACTTTTTTAACGGACAACCAACAACAATCAACCGACATTACATGGAAATAAAATATGAATCATATTTTTGGTCCTGTTGCATCTCGTAGATTAGGGCTTTCCCTGGGAATAGATATTGTTCCTTACAAAACATGTAGTTTTGATTGTATTTATTGCGAGTTGGGCAGGACTACCCATAAAACAATTTTAAGGAAAGAGTATATTCCTTCTAAAATTATTATTGAAGAGGTTAAGGAATATCTGGATAGTATTGGCACCCCCCCTGATTATATAACCCTTGGGGGTTCC
>JAXHUS010000189.1:0-8518 GCA_034189305.1 Thermodesulfobacteriota bacterium
GACGGAAATTCTTATGTCCATAACACCACATATAGTGCGAAACATAACGATTCCTGCCCGGGATGCCATTTCAATCTGGTCGGGAACAAGCGATGTATATTCATCCAAAGAACCCTTTTCTAGCTTTATAGAGAGCCCTTTATCTAAAAGGAAAGAGAAAGCAGAAGATTTTGTCCCTGATTTTAAAATACCGGAAAAGAACCCTTTTTTGCGTCCAGAAAGGTTTAAAGAAAAAAGAAGGAGAAAAGCAGACTAAAAATGTTCAATTGTTTGCAGCATTAAGGGAATCCTTATGAAAGTTTTTAAAGACAGGGGTATAACCCTTATTGAGCTTGCTGTAAGCATGGCAATTATTTCCATACTTGCCCTTGCCATCCTGCCTTTATCGAAAATCTCGACGAAGAGGGCGAAAGAATTGGAACTTCGGGAGCATTTAAGGATTATTCGAGACGGAATAGATGAATATAAAAAACTTGTAGATCAGGGCAAGATAGAAAAGGATTCGGGTGATAGCGGATACCCGAAAAACCTGCAGGTTCTTGTGGAAGGTGTTGATTTAAAGCAGGCAGTTCTTGAAAAGAAGAAATTTCTTCGAAGAATCCCCCGTGATTCAATGACAGAAGATGGGGAGTGGGGTCTACGTTCTTATTTTGATGAACCAGACAGCGAGATATGGGGCGGAGAGGATGTTTATGATGTATATTCAAAAAGCGAAGGAACAGCTTTAGACGGAACAAAATATAATACATGGTAATGGAATATTTTTAACAGATTATAAAAATCCTAATGAATTAAAAAATTTTTATATTTGTCCCCAAGGAAGATTGAGTAATTAAAGGTGATTATGGCATGCAGGAAATAGTCGGGAATCACAAAGGATTTACTTTAATTGAGCTTATGATTGTAATTACAATTGTGGGTATTCTGGCAAATCTTGCGGTTCCCATGTACAAGACCGCGACAACAAGAGCAAAAGAGGCGGTTTTAAAGGAAGACCTTTATAATTTCCGCCAGGTAATCGACCAGTATTATGTAGATAACGGAGAATATCCGGAGGCGATTTCGACATTGGTAGACAGCGGATACCTCAGGTGCATCCCTGTTGATCCCTTCACAGGCTCTAAAGATTCATGGATAGTAATACCCCCCCCCTCTTTTTCAGAGGAAGATGAAGTTGAGACGGAACTGTTTGGGGTTTATGATGTTCACAGCGGCAGCGACAGGATTTCTTTAAATGGAACCCCTTATAATGAATGGTAAATATGCAAAAAGGCTTTACCTATATCCTGACACTTCTTGCCATTGTTATTATAGGCATCTCCCTTTCGGCAGCCGGCCGGAGCTGGAAGACTATCGTGCAAAGAGACAGGGAAAAAGAGCTGTTATTTCGGGGCAATCAATATAAGAAGGCCATAGAGTCTTATTATAAGTTTAATAATAAAAGGCCCGCACTGCCTGAAAAACTTAAAGACCTTTTAAAGGACCCACGCAGTTCAGCCACAGTAAGACATATAAGGAAACTATATCCGGACCCTATGACCGGAGACGGGGCATGGGTTTTAATTTATGATAAAATAAATAAGATAAAGGGAGTTAAATCTTCTTCCACTGAAGAGCCTTTTAAAAAGGGCAATTTCCCTACAGAATATAGAAAATTTGCAAATAAAAAAAGATACTGTGACTGGGAGTTTTCCTTTGAGCCAAAAACTAAAGGAACTAAAAAAAAGAGGGTGATTGGAAAAGGTAATAAATCCACCCATTAGACTTTTCTCCGGCAAGGCACCTTATTTAAGATTGATTGAACATATATTTGTTCAATCATTTTCATACCGGTACCCGATACCATGGACAGTTTTTATAAAGCGCGGTTTTGCCGGATCAGTTTCGACCTTTTTCCTGAGTTGAGCAATATGTTGATCCAGGGTGCGGGTTGTGCCGTAGTAATCAATCCCCCATACGTTATTTAGCAGCTGCTCTCTGCTTAAAACCTCATTGGGGTGTAAAAAGAAAAGCTGAAGGAGTCTTAACTCTCTTTCGGATAGATCGATAACCTTACCTTCTTTTGTTAGCCTGAACTGCCTAACATCAATTATTGCATCACCAAAAGCAAAACACTTCGGGGTCTGTAATTTTTCCTTCTTTAATCCGTCGGGATTTCGTTTAGAGCGTCGCAGTACGGCAGTAATTCTGGCAATAAGCTCATGAACGCCAAAAGGCTTGGTTATATAATCATCTGCGCCTATCTGCAGACCAACTACTTTGTCAATTTCCTCACCTTTTGCGGTCAGCAGAATGATTGCAATATTATCATCCAGGGTTCGAATCTCACGGCAGACATCATAACCGTTTTTCCCGGGCATCATTATATCTATAAGGACAAGATCGAATGTGTTATTTTTAAAAAGACTTAATGCTTGTTCTCCGTCATGGGCGGGTGAAACCTTGTAACCTTCGCTTTCAAGAGTATCAACAAGGCCGGCGAGAATGTTGCCGTCATCTTCGGCTATAAGTACGCGATTATTTTCCATGCTTGCCCCCTTTAACTATCCTCATATCCGAACTATCTGTTGAATAAAAAGGAAGCCGAACGATAAAACAGCTTCCCCCTCCCCCTGCAGGCTTGTAAAGCAGTGCACCGCCCAGGCCTTTGACTATCCGGCGTGAAATGCTGAGTCCCAGGCCGGACCCCTGATGTTTTGATGTCAGGGCATCATCAACTCGATGGAACTTTTCAAAAATTTTTTCTTTATGAGCATCAGGGACCCCCGGCCCTCTATCTTCAATGTGTATTTCACAAACTTCCTTATTCCTTTTAAGGGATATATTCAATTCTTCGCCAGAGTCGGCATACTTTATTGCGTTGTCCAATAAATTAAGCAGTACCTGTTCAATGGCATCACGGTCGGTCCACACAACGATGTCCTCTTCAGGAAGCTCCATTTTAAGTTTCATTCCGGCTTCTTTTATGCGCAGGCCATGGGATTTTGCAAATACTTTCAGGTATTCCAACATATCGAGTTTCCCGCAATGATATTTTTTGCGTCCCTGCTCAAGCCTGCCAAAATCAAGAACGTTGTTTACCAGTCTGGTCAGCCGCTGGCTTTCTGAAACAATTACCTGAAGATAATGTTTTTTCTTGTCGGGATTTTTGATCCTTCCTTCAAATAAAAGCTCTGCATACATCCTGATGCTTGTAAGGGGTGTCTTAAGCTCATGGGAGACGTTTGAAACAAAAGAGGTTTTTTGCCGGGCATCGGTAATATTGCGGTGAGCCTGCCAGGTTAAAAGGGTACCGCCAATGATAATTGCAGAAATGAAAATTAATAAAAGCAGTCCTGAGAGAAGGATGAATTCCCTTCCGGATCGGAGTGTCGGGCTTTTATCTTTGGTATACATGGCAATCTCCCAGTGGGGTAGTTGTGGGGCAAGGGATATTGTAAAATCAGCCTTTAAGGCAGGATTAATATTGAGTCCTCCTGTTTGGTGAAGAACCTGCCCGCTATCATCCATAAGGGCATAAACCGAATTTTCTGCCGGCGTTTCCGGGAAATGTGTAATAAGTCTTGACAGAAGAGACATAAGTTCCATCTCCACTCCATAAACAGGCCCTGCCGGTCTTTTTTTTACCCAGCCAAGAATATAAAGTCTGTTTTCAGAAAACCACGGAATCCAGCTTCCGGTCATGAAAAAAGTTTTTTTTCTTTTTGTATTGTTGTTGGAAGAACTCAAGTCTTTTCCCTCCGCTATGCTTACAAGCTCCTGCCGTCCTGCTTTCAACTTTCTTATATCCTGTACCAGACTTGATTTTTTATAGGATTCTGTCTTATCCGGACTATTCATACTGCTTGAAATGGTGATATTTTCAGCAAAACTTTCATCCATGTCAAATTCTGTTTCTGAAGGCCACGGAATTCGCCCTGAAAAAAGTCCGTTAAAACACAAAACAAAGCGTCTTTCTTCGGATGTAGAGGCAATTCCCGGCAAAGGATACCGCAGGTTCGATTTGCTTTCCCAGATAAAAACATTTCTTACCAGTGGATTGCTCCGCCTCCATTCTAAAAGGATTTCTAACATTCTCTGTTCAGGGATTCTATATAAAGCTTCGGTCAATTCATCTTCAACGGCCTCAACAGTGACCTGCAGTGTTTCTGCTATGGCCCTTGCTCGCTCCCTTGCTGTGGCAGTTGCCATTTTATTCATGCGTTCCTGTTCACGGAAAAGAAGCTTAAAGGCGGATATGCTGATCATAAAAGCCGGCAACAGAATAAGCAGCCAGTATAATATAATGGAGCGTTTATTAAGCATTTTTACTAAAAGAAAGAAATTGTAAAAGTTTTCTTGGTTTGTTGGACTACATTATCATAGATTAAAATATGATGCAAACGACAGCAAAAAAACTAAAAAAAAGAAGCGGACTAAAAAATGAGGAGGCCCGCTTCTTTGGAGTTGACATCCTTTTTTGGGGAAGATGCCAATTAATAGCTCGACTGCTGGTTCTTTATCTGATAGGATTTTGTCCGCAGTTCTTTCCGGTGTTTTTTTGTCATCCCCTCTGTTTTTATTATGTCGGCCTTTTTTTCCAGGTCTTCAGCTTTATCCAGAACTTCCTTATCATTATATTTAATGCCAAAACTTCTCAACTTTTGGGCTGAACTTTTTAATTTCCTTATAGCTGCTGCGGATTTGCCCTGGTCGGAAAGATTAATGGCTTCTTCTTGAGCTAATGCATCAAGGTTAAACTGTAACTCTCTTTGCACACTAACGTTTACCGATTTTTCCACTTTTAGGCTGTCCTTGCTGAGCATGGCCTTTGCCCGCCCCTTTGAAGTCTCTTTTTGCAGGGTAAAGGGGTTCTCATATGTAACCTTTGCTATGGCAACCTCCATGTCTTCCCCGCTTTTGCCGGCAGACGTCACAACTTCTACCAAAGCATATTTTTCCTGACCGCCGTAGAGCTGGTTCATTGACATTTCAACAATTCTGCCTTTTATTCGCCCCTCTCTCCCGATAATTCTTACCGGCTTTATTCCGTCAGGACATTCAATGATAACATGCACATTTTTTGCTACCACACTTAACGTATCCCCGAGTTCTGCTGCAAAAATCCGGGGCAAATCCATGCTGGACTCCACAAAATATGTATTGCCGTCACTGTTCTGAGAAAGGTTAGTCATTAAATCTTCATTATAATCAGTGCCCACACCTATAGTAGTAACCGATATATCTTCTTTTAGAAGGGCCGCGCCAAGACGTCCCAGGTCCTCGGGAGAGCTTGGGCCAACATTAGCAATACCATCAGATAAAAGAATAATCCGGTGCACGTATTTTCGTTTCAGGTTTTTCCGGATCTCTGAAGCCCCCTGACTTACGCCTCCGAAAAGAGCTGTGTTGCCTCCAGGTCGAATTTCTTTGATTCTCGATTCAATCCATTCAACATTTCTTGCACTCTGGGCAGGAACGATTGTTTTTACATTATGGTCGTATACAATGACTGAAAATATGTCCTGGGGGCCCAGCCGGCGAAGGGCAAAAATAGCTGCATCTTTTGCCTTTTCAAGTTTCTGTCCCGACATGGAGCCCGATCTGTCCAGTACAATTGCAAGGTTTGCCGGCGGACGTTCGGCATTGCCGGGTTGTTCGGGTGCACACAGGGTAACTTTTACAACAACATTCTGTGGATTGTCTGCCAGGAGTACGTCCCTGTCCAGATCAACCCTGCAATTTACCAGCGGCCCTTTTGCCATAGATACGGACAAAAAATTTCTGCCAGCATAAAAATAAAAAAATGAAAGAATTACTAATATACTCCAACCAATCTTTTTTCTAATCTGTCCCTTTTTCATTTTACGCCTCCTTTTTTGTTAAGTTATTTATTCGTTTTGGACAAGCTTGTCTCCATTTTGATTTCTATGGTAACATATTTTAATAAAGGAGTTGTCAGAAGCAGGTAAAACAATTGTAAAAAAAATGTAAAATGATTTTCAAAAAAAGCTATAAAGGCAAAGGGAGTAAATATCCTGAAATTAAGCAACTATAAATAATAAAAATCATTCCCGGGATCCTAATATGGCTTTTTTAAGAAACTTTACTCTATGGCTTCAGGGAGGAGAAAATTACCAAAGACATGTTGTTTTAACAGAGCATTCAGCCATATGGGTACTTATGTATTTGAATAGCTGTGACGCATGGTGTGAAGGAGGCTTTAAAACAAGACCAGAGGCTGGTTGGTTTATTAAAAAGTATCAATCAGCTCAGAGAAGCATAATTTTTATTATACACAGGCATAAAAATAAATCTCAGATTTTAAAAATAATTCGTGTAAGCTCTAAAAGTATAAAAAACATATAAAAATTAAAGCAGATGTTAAGCTTTATATTCCTTGAATTCAGCCATTAATTTTGGATAAGGAAAATCAGTAAGTAGGCACTTCTGCATGGTGTGTTATCTCTTCGCTAATATCAGGCAATAATGGTTAGAACATCCTGCTTGCTCCATAAGAGCAGATTATAGGAAATGCTTGAGCCCGATAACGGCAAACTGTCAAGAACCGGTTTTTGGGAGAGGCTCGGACAGCAATGCCCTTATCCATATCAGGTACAACAAATGTGAATTTATATAAAAATAAACTCTAAGGGAAATAATAGATTACAAGGATAAAGTTATGAAAAACAACCGTAAAATAAATAAAATAAGCAAATTTTATGAAAATAGTATGGAAAAAAATCCATGCGCATTTTATTTTTCTGAAAAAACTGCCACATATGGAAAAAAATCCCCTTTTGTTATTTACTACGATAATGCAAAGCATTCTATAAGACTTCTTAAAGGCGATTGCATTGAAATACTAAATCAGGCAAGGAAAAACAGTGTTGATATGATATTTGCCGATCCTCCTTATTTTCTTTCCAACGGTGGTATTACCTGTCATGCAGGCAAAATGGTCTCTGTAAATAAAGGGAAGTGGGACAAATCAAAGGGGGTAGAAGAAAATCATAAATTTACTCTTGAATGGCTAAAAGCCTGTCAACGAGTTTTAAAGCCCAATGGTACTATCTGGGTTTCAGGGACTACCCATATAATTTATTCTGTTGGATTTGCCATGCAACAGCTTGGATATAAAATTCTTAATGATATTGTTTGGTATAAGCGCAATGCTCCTCCTAACCTTTCATGTAGATATTTTACACACTCAACAGAAATAGTCCTCTGGGCTGCTAAAAACGAAAAAAGCAAGCATTGCTTCGACTACAAATTAATGAAAGAAATGAATCGGGGAAAACAAATGAGAAATGTATGGGAAATACCTTCACCGCCAACCAAAGAAAAAAAGTTTGGTAAACACCCAACTCAAAAGCCTGTAGCTCTTCTAAACAGGATTATCCTTGCATCCACAAAAGAAGGTCATTTGGTGCTTGATCCTTTCTGTGGCAGTTCAACAACTGGGGTTGCTGCTGCCCTAATGAATAGAAATTTTGTTGGTATCGAGTTAGAAGATGAATACCTCAAACTTTCCGTCGAGAGATTAAAAGAAGTTATAGTAGAGAAAGAAAGTAACCTTTTTAGTTTGGATAGGAAAGTTGTTCAATGAAATATTCTTCTATATTTAAAGATAAAATAGGTTGTGATAATAAAAATGAAGTTTTTTCTTGATTTAATCAATACAATCAATGATTCTATTAGACGTTGGGATTATTTTATAAATTGGGATAAGGTTATCGGCAATATAAAAGATCTTGAGATAGATTTAAATATTCTAAATTATTTGATTGGCAAAGAAAATATAGAGGAAGCTTTTAGTTATCTTTTAAGAAAACAGCCTCAAATTGTGAGATTAATTCCTGTTCTTCTTGCAAGCAGGGATCATGAATTTAAGATTCTCATAGACTTTTCAGTGGGAACTCTTAAATACGAAGACTTTACTTTTAGAGATACTAATAATCTTTCGGAAGCAGAGATTTCCAAAGCAATTAGATTTGCCAGGGAAACAGGACTGTTGGGCTTATTTGCAAACAAAAAAATTAAAAATATAGTTGACTATACTCTTGGTGTTGAGGTTGGTCTTGATACAAACGGCAGGAAAAATCGGGGTGGTACAGCGATGGAAAAGATAGTAGAAACTTATGTAAAAAGACTTTGTAACCGTTATAGTTTTACCTATATAAAAGAAGCTACAGCTGAAAAAGTTTTGAAAAAGTGGAAGCTGAATCTAAGTGTTGACAAGGCCAGCAGACGACTTGACTTTGCAGTATATAATGGTACTACACTTTATCTTATAGAGACAAATTTTTATGGAGGTGGCGGTTCAAAACTCAAGTCTACTGCTGGAGAATATAAATCATTATACGATTTTCTAATCAATGATGGGCACAAATTTATTTGGATTACTGATGGTTTAGGATGGAGAGTTACAAGAAGACCTTTAGAAGAAACCTTTAACCATATAGACTATCTTTTGAATTTAAACATGCTAACAAATGGTTTACTTGATGATATTATTGTAAATAACTTATGAAGTGAG
>JAXHUS010000019.1:0-2273 GCA_034189305.1 Thermodesulfobacteriota bacterium
GTCATTACCAGCGGAAACTCAATCGGATCATATTCTGAAAATTGTTGAATCTACAATTAATGTCCGTCTGGATACTCAAAAAAAAGTGGATCAATGGGCAAACAAAAAAGCAGAATTTACTTCTAAATACCGCTCTTTAGAAAACAATCTGGAAAATCTCAGAAAGGTAAAGCTTAAAACAGGTAAGATGTTAAATTACAAAAATGCCCATATCAAAGAGATCAAAAGAAAAATAAAAGAGTCTTCCCGGATAAAAATAGAGCTTGGTTCATATTTAGAATCAGTAGCAGTTAATCTGGAGGGCTTTATAAGAAGAGACCTGCCCTTTTTATTGGAGGAGAGGGAAAGGCGTATAACCTTAGTTAAAAACACTCTAATAGATCAGAACAAAACACCTGCAGAAAAATACAGAAGTCTTATGGAGGCCTTGCAGATAGAGGAAGAATATGGCCATACCGTAGAAGTTTATCAAGATACAATAAACCTGAATGGTAAAAAGCTGCTTGTGGATATTCTAAGGGTTGGCAGACTTTCGCTTTTTTTTCAGACCCCTGACGGAAAAATTGTGGGTCAATATGACAGGGTAGCTTACAAGTGGAGCAAACTTCCTTCCAGATATTGTAGAAGAATAAATAAAGCAGTTGAAATTGCCCATAAAGAATCTACTATTGAGCTTATAAAATTGCCCATAGGGAGGATTATTGTACCATGAAATACTGTCTGCCTGTGGTGATATGGATTCTCTTTACCGCTGTTCCTTTTTACGGAGAAGACATGCGCTCTGCCTCTAAGAAAGCAAGGTTAGATTATGAGAAGTCCATTGCTGAATCTAAAGCAAGCAAAAAACATATTTTAACAGACCAAAAATCTTTAGAGAAAGAGATTGCCTTCTTAGAATCTGAAGTAAAAACATTGAATAATGATATTAATAGCATGCAGAAGCAATTTAAAAGATTGAGAGAAGAAGAGATAAAACTTTCCCGGCAAAAATCAGAAGATGAGATGCAGATGGGGGAGCTTGCCGGTACGGTGAGAATAATTGCAAGGGATATTGACAATACCTTAAGACATTCTCAATTCACAAGCAGTTATCCTGAAAGACTGGAAAAATTAAAACCTATTCTTAAGAAAGGCAGATTTCCGGGAATGGATGACCTGAAAACCATTACCTATCTATTTTTTGATGAGATAGAAAAAGATGGAGAGGTAGTCCTGAAGAAAGGGAATTTTATTGACAGGACCGGAATGGAAAAAGAGGCGGATATATTAACAATTGGTAAATTTATGGCTTTTTACAGGTCAAATAAGGAGATTGGATTTTTAAGATATTCTGAGGGAAGTCATAAATTATATGCCCTTTCAGTGCTGCCATCATGGATAGTTCGCCGGGGCATTAAAAAATATATAAATGGAAAGACTGATGACATTTATATTGATTTTTCTGGAGGAGCGGCTCTTAAGCAGATTATTCATAAATCAACTCTAACAGATCAGATAAGAAAGGGAGGACCTATTGTATGGCCTATTTTAGGTATAGGTCTTGCGGCTTTTATAATGATAATAGAAAGGATGGTCTCTTTAAGAAGGTTTCATACAAGAACAGATATTGTTATGGGCAAGGTAAATGACCTTGCATCCCGGGGAAAATGGGATGAATGTCTGAAATTTTTAAATAGTGATAAAAAGAGGGGGCCTGTTCATAATGTGCTTGTGGCGGGGTTAAAAAATAAGGGCGAGGATAGGGAAATTTTTGAAAGTATCCTGCAGGAGTCTATCCTTAAAGAACTTCCCGGAATCGAACGATTTTTACCCACTATAAATATCCTTGGGGTAATAGCGCCTTTGCTCGGTCTTCTTGGCACCGTAACAGGTATGATAAGCACCTTTCACGTTATAACCTTATATGGGACAGGTGATCCAAGAATGATGTCAGGTGGTATATCCGAGGCGCTGGTTACAACTGAGTTTGGCCTTGCAATTGCAATTCCAATAATATTTATGCATACATTTTTGAGCCGGAGGGTAGAACATATAATTGGAGATATGGAAGAAAAAGCTGTGGCCTTAACCAATATTATCCAGAAGGAGCGGATGGGATAATGGATTTAATAGAAATTATATATGGCTATTTCAGACCGGGTGGAATATTAATGATTCCTATAATTTTAGTATCTGTCTTTATATGGATACTTATAATTGAAAGGGTATATCATTTTATGAAGCTTGAACAAGATGATATAGACCCCTCTTTAGTGATGGAAATCTTTAAAGAT
>JAXHUS010000190.1:0-10840 GCA_034189305.1 Thermodesulfobacteriota bacterium
GTTAAAGTGGGGATGAATAAATACCGAATGGAAGATATTCCCAGAGTAAATGTTTACAGGCGCCCACCTGAAGCAGAGGATGCTGCAATTAAGGGAGTAAAAACCTATAAAAATAACAGAGATAATAAAAAGACCGAAGATGCTTTGAAAAATGTAAGGGAAGCGGCTGAAGGTATCGATAAGGAATGGCCGAAGTCATGCGGTTTACTTATGCCGGCTTTAGTAGATGCAGCAAGGAAAGGCGCTACGGTGGGCGAGATGCACCATATCTTAAGGGATGTTTTTGGATATGGTTATTATGCGGGATAAAGGGGATACATAAAAAGTTTTTAAGTTTGAATGAAAATAAGGGGAGGTGAGATTTAAATGAGAAATGTCCTTGTTGCATTTTTTATTTTATTTTTTGTATATAGTTCAAGCCTGGCAGAAGAATATAAAATAGAGTCTGGAATAACCATTACTGAACATAACTATGAACAATATATCCCTGAGCTAAAAAGGCTGCTTATTCCTTCAGCCTTCCCGACGGTTATAAATGGTTTGAAGGAAGGCTGGATTAATGTCCCGGTGATAGAAAAGGGATATTATCCAGCTCCCCGTGGATTTGCTGAATTTACAAGAAAGAATGCCGGAAAATTTAAAGTTGGTAAAGATAATATGCTTGTGGGAGAAAAATGGCAGGCAGGGCTTCCTTTTCCTGAACCGAAAACAGGGGCAGAATTTGGATGGAATGCCTACAGGAGATATTGTAATGAGGAGTGCGTGTTTCCTAAAGTTATATTCTGGTTATTTAACAAAAATGGTCAACTGGAAAGAAAATTCGGGTTTAATCTTTACCGGAAGTTTTGGTTCGGAAGAACTGATATTCCCCCCGTTCCAGAGATTCCAGGAAATAATGGCAAGCTAAATTGTAAGGAAGCAATTGTGGTTCTTCACCCCTTTGATGTTAAAGGATTTTCTATGGTTAGAATCAGATACGAAGAATTATATAAAGAAGATGATGTTTATTCATATATTCCGGCAATAAGAAGATTGCGACGTCTCACGGGCGCGGATGTCACCGATCCCATGCTGGGAAGTGATGCTTGCTATGATGACTTTGAGGTTTTTCGCCAGAAAATTAATACCAGGATGAGCTTTAAATTTTTAGAAGTTAAAGATTTCCTTGTGCCGAAACATTATAATAAAAGACCAAAAGAACCCTTTATCAAAAGAAATTGCTTCCAGGTGGAATGGGAGATAAGACCTTCATGGGTTTTGGAAATGTATGAAAATGATCCGAATTATGCATACAGTAAAAGGGTTCTATATATTGAAAAGGAGGCGGGTATAAGTAATTGTCATGCGGGTGAAAATTATGACCAGAAAGGCAGATTATTTAAGGTAAATACCCCGATTGTCTGGGCAAGGGACGATGTAACACGGCTTTATGGCTGGTTTGGCGGTTTATATAAGGATCATATTTCCGGGCATACAACTGTTATGGACCTGGTGCCTTACTGGAAAAATCCCATGATTCCTCTGGATAAATTTTCCATGAAAGTGCTGCTTAGGGAGGCCCGGTAAAAATTATTCATATGTCAGAAGTAAAAAATAGAAAAAGAGGAACAAATGTAAGCCTTGTTAGAATAGAAGCTTATTTGTAATGTCTCTTACAGGAGATTATTTTATTTTTTACATTGTCGTCTTTTTTGACAAAATTTATGATTACAGGAGGAAAATTCTAATGAAAAGGGCTGTTTTGTTACTATTTATCTTCATATTTTTATATCCGGGAGGATATATCCATGCAAAAGAAATAGGACCAGGGGTGGTGATAAATACTAAAAATTACCAAACTTATCTTCCAGAGCTTAAAAGACTATTAGTTCCGAATTCTTTTTCAGTAATAAACGGGCTTCAAAATGGCTGGATAAGCCTGGCAATAGTAGAAAAAGGTATACTGAAAGCCCTTCCCAGCTTTGATAAATGGTCTGCAAAGAATAAAGGGAAATGTAGAATAGAGCCGGGAAATAAACTCGTTGGCTGGAAAGCAGGCCTCCCTTTTCTCCATCCTAAAAATGGATCTGAATTAGCAGTAAATATTGAAAGGTCGCACCAGAATTGTGAACAGTATTATATTCATTTTAAATATTTGTTGTTTAATAAAAATACTCAATTGGAAAGATCATTTAAACTACATCTTTATGGGAGATTCTGGATGGGAAGGACAGAACTCCCTCCCATTCCTGAGGAACATGGTAACAATGGAACGATTCGTTTTAAGGAGTCTATAATAGTATACGAACCCTTTGATGTCAAAGGATTTACTCAGGTAAGGATAAGATATGATGATGTAAAAAAGGATGATGAAAGTTATAGTTATATCCCTGCAATAAGGAGACTCCGCAGGCTGACCGGAGCGGATGTAACCGATCCTATACTGGGAAGCGACCTGGCTAATGACGATTTTGAATGCTTGCGGCAGAAAATTAATTCCAGAATGACCTTTAATCTTCTACCCTCCCAAAAATTTATGGTTCCTGATTTTCCATCCAATAAGCTAATTTACAGTCCCCTGACGGAAAATTGCGCTCAGGTGAACTGGCAGATAAGGCCGCTTCTTATTCTTACCATATATCCTAATGACCCGGATTATTGCTACAAGAAAAGGGTTTTATATGTTGATCCTGAAGGGGGGATGGCATCTTTATGGGGATCAGAAAATTATGATCAGAGGGGCAGGTTCTGGAGAAGTACATCCCAGATTGTCCATGCGAGAAATCCAGAAACATTAATAACAGCTAAACCATGGTATAATGCTTTAGTATTCGATCATCTCTCCGGTCATTCCACTATGCTCGATATGGTTCCTGTTTGTCCCGATCCAGGAATTGGGTATGATAAATTCACAATCAGAAACTTACTCAGGATGGCTCGATAGTAAAGGACATAGAGTTGGTTGCAAACTTATATATGTACTATGGGGAAGAATATATTTATTTATGGGGTGTTATATTTTTAAAATGTCGAAATATTATATAATTCATTAAAAAAGGAGGTTGTTATGGCTTATAAGGATTTAAGGGAATGGATTTCCAAACTGGAAGGAGAGGGAGAGCTGAAAAGAATTAAGGCAGAGGTAGACTGGGATAGAGAATTGGGTACGATTACACGAATGGTTCTCAATGGAAAGGGGCCTGCATTATTATTCGAGAATATCAAGGATTACAAATCCCCCCCTTATAATAAATTTTTTACAAACAGCATAGGTTCTTATTCCAGGGTATCTTTTGCCCTGGGCATGAAAGAAGAAATCCATCCCAGGATTTTAACCCGAACAATGAAGGATAGATTTGCAAAACCTTTGACATCATCAGAGGTAAATCAAGGGTCTGTCAAAGAGAATATTCTTACAGGATCTGATATTGACCTTTTTAAATTCCCCATACCTAAATGGCATCATCTGGACGGGGGCAGGTATATAAATACTGTTGGAAGTGTAATTACAAGGGATCCGGAAACGGGAGTTATGAATGCAGGGACATATCGGGGAATGATTGCGGGCAAAGATAAAATTGCTGTTCTTCTTGCAACTTCACAGCATTGGGGAATACACTTTGCAAAATATAAAGAGAGAAAGGAGCCTATGCCCGTGGCTGTGGTTTACGGCTGGGATCCGTCATTATTTATTGCCGCTTCAACCCCAATACCTCATCATGGGGGAGTGACAGAATATGAGGCTGCCGGAGCTTTACGAGAGTCACCTGTAGAACTTGTTAAATGTGAGAAATCCGATCTTTTAGTCCCTGCCCATGCTGAAATGGTAGTCGAAGGATTTATTGCAGATGATCCGAAGACTTTTGCCATGGAAGGACCTTTTGGTGAATATCCAGGCTATTATGGAGGTATGGCTGCACCTAAACCGGTAATTAATGTAAATTGCATTACCCATCGTAATGATCCCATATTTCAAGGAACCCTGGTGGGATCCAGCCCCGGAAGATGGGATGAATCTGCATACTTTTCCAGTAGTTTTTGTGCAGTTGCATGGAATTATCTGGAGGCTGCGGGTGTTCCTGGAGTTACTGATGTATGGTTCTCACCTGTCACAGCCAGTACAAATTTAAGGGTACGGATCAAAAAACTCTATCGGGGACATGCAAAACAGGTAGCCAATGCCCTCTGGGGCACTGCATTATCCAATTACTGTGCAAAACATGTAATTGTAGTGGATGAGGACATAGATATCCACGAAGATGAAGCGATAGACTGGGCTATTTCATACAGGGTAAATGCCACTATGGGCGATATAGTTACATTTCCTGGAACCATCGGTTCCATGCTGGACCCCAGTGTGCCCCTTGAAGATAGAAATGTTTTTAATTATGGACAGGGAAAGTGGACCAGGGTTCTTGTTGATGCTACCAAGAATTGGGAATTGGGAAGACAGGAACAGTATGGGGGAGAGTTTTTTCCACCCCTTGCAACAGATGTTGATCCTGAAATTGAAAAGATAGCAATTAAACGCTGGAAGGAGTATGGGTTAGAATAAAGTTTTTCCTTTATTTATTATCTTTATTTATTATAATTAGAAAAAAATTAACTTAAGAGGAGGAATTAAAATGTCAAATGAATATGATCTTGTTTTTATTGGGTCAGGGCATAATGCACTGGTTTGTGGAGCTTATCTTGCAAAATGTGGAATGAAGGTAGGAGTATTTGAAAGGCTTCCCTTTATCGGGGGTGGTGTTACAACTGTGGATGGGGAAGGAGTGGAAGTCCCGGGACAAAAAGAGAAGGTAGGAAAGCTTCTTCCTGGATTTAAGGTAAACCTTCATTCAATGTTACATGAATGGATTCATACAGGGCCTGTATACAAAGATTTAGAGCTTGAAAAATACGGAGCCAGATATGCTTTTCAGGAAAAGCTGATGGCAATGGTTTACAGTGATGGAAGCAGCATTATTCACTGGAAAGATCTGGATCGAATGGAAAAGGAAATAGAAAGGTTTTCTAAAAAAGATGCCGTGGAGTATAAAAATTTTGTAAAAGAGTATACAGATTCTATTAATCTTCTTGTGGCATCTTTGTTCAGTCCTCCAATTCCAGATTCCGTAATGTCCTCATTATTGGAAGATACCCATATGGGAAGGGAATTACTAAGAATTTTCAAATCCAGTCCCAGAATCTTAATTGAGGAGCGATTTGAATCTGAAGCACTGAAGACTCTTATGGCGGTTGAGAGCACTTCGGCATTAATAGCGGATGACAGGGATGGCATAGGCGTTCTTTTTGCCATGTTATATCCACTTTTACACAAGGGTGGTCTTGGGCTTTGTATCGGAGGGTCGATAAATCTATCAAAGGCAATTGCAAGAATAATAGAAGAGAAGGGGGGGAATGTTTTTACAAATTCTCCTGTCCGGAGAATTATTGTTGAGAATGGAATAGCAAAAGGAATAGAGCTGGAAGATGGAAAAAAGATTCTAGCTAAAAAGGCAGTAATTACCAATCTTAATCCAAAACTTACCTTTCTCGATCAGATAGGGGAAGAGAATTTGGATAAAGATTTCATAAAACAGATAAAACGATTGAAAGCTGATCCCATCTCATTTATTTATCCATATCTGGCATTAAATGAACCACCTAAATGGAAGGCAGAAGATAAAAACCCCGAAGTTGCAAACACATTATGTGTAGGTTTTGGAACGGATACAGTAAGGGATGTCCAGAAACTTTATAATGATATACGAATTGGTCTCCCATCAAAGCAGATAGGGGGGCAGAGTGTGTATCCAACCGTTGCCGATCCCACACAGGCGCCACCCGGGAAACATACTGCCCTGCATTGGCAATGGGCATGCTATAATCTTCATGATGGTGGTCCTGAGAAGTGGGATGAGATAAAAGAAGAATATGGAGACTATATAGTTGAACAGTGGAGAAAATTTGCGCCCAATTTTACCCCGGATAATATCCTGGCAAGATATATCCACACTGCTATAGATTGTGAAAGAGTGAATCCATCCATGATGGAAGGAGCCATATCAGCACTGGATATGGCTGGAGGTCAGATGTTTACCATGAGGCCATTTCATGGATATCCTCCCTATCGAACACCTTTTGAGAATCTTTATATGTGTGGCCCCAGTTGTCATCCAGGAGGGGGCTGCAGCGGTGCTCCGGGCTATAATGCTGCAGGAGTTATAGCTGAGGATTTGAAGCTTAAAAAATGGTGGACACCTATATCAATTGTTCCAAAATAATAAATATTTAAAATTTTTTGTTATTAAAACCCGGGCTGATTAAACTTTTACGAATAATTAATAACAAAAGGGAGGAATATAAGTGAAACAGAATGAATACATAATCGGAATAGATACCGGAGGGACATTTACCGATATAACTATAATAGACGAGAAGGGAGAAGTGACAAATAACAAAGCCCTGTCAACCCCTAGAGACTTTTCTGTCGGGATTATGAACGCTGTAAATGAGGGAGCGGCCAGTATGGGTATAAATCGGGATCAACTCCTCTCCCGTTCGGTTGTTGTAAATCATGGAATGACAGTGGCTACCAATACACTGATAAATAGGAGCGGTGCAAAAACAGGACTTATTACTACAAAAGGTTTTGAGGATACCATACTCATAATGAAGGCAAGGGGCAAATGCCTGGGATTGCCGGAAATTGAGATAAAACACCAGGCAAGATGTAAAAAGCCCGAGCCCATTGTTCCAAAGGAATTAATTAAAGGAGTAACGGAACGTATAGATTGTTTTGGCAAAGTTGTTGTAACTTTAAATGTCAAAGAGGTAGAAAATGCTATTAAAGACCTGGTTGAATGGAAAGGGGTTGAGGCAGTTGCAATATGCACTCTGTGGTCTCATGCCAATCCCTCTCATGAAATGGAAATTGAAAGGATAGTGGAAAAAATGTATCCGGAGCTTGCAGTTACTCGGTCAAGCCGGATAGTTCCCCTGGTTGGTGAATATGAAAGGATGGTGACCACTGTTTTTAATGCTTACCTCATGCCGGAGACGAAAGGGTATCTGGATAATCTTCATAATTCTTTAAAAGAAGAGAGATTAAAATCTCCCTTGATGATAATGCAGGCTCATGGGGGAGTGGCAACAGTAGAAAGGGCTAAAGAGGCACCGGTATTTACTGTGGGTTCCGGCCCTACAGGGGGAGTAATTGCAGGTCTTATGTGGGGTAAAGAATTGGGTTATAAAAATATAATAACCACTGATGTAGGCGGCACAAGCTTTGATGTAGGAGTAATTGTGGAAGAAGAGCCTTTGAGGAGGGATGATGCAATTATCAATCAGTATCAGTTAAGGCTTCCCATGGTGGATGTAGTTTCAATCGGGGCCGGCGGAGGTAGTATTGCATGGTTCGATTCCATTACAAACACGATTAAGGTTGGTCCGCAGAGTGCAGGCGCTGACCCCGGCCCTGCATGTTATGATTTGGGAGGAAAAAAACCATGTCTTGCAGATAGTGATATAATTCTGGGCTTTTTAAATCCGGATAATTTTTTAGGGGGAAGGATGAAATTAAACAGAGAAAAGGCAATTTCAGCTATGGGGGAACTGGCAGATAATTTAAATATGGACGTTGTTGAGGCTGCCAGGGGAGTAAGGGATATTGCTTGTTCGCAAATGGCGGATTTAATTCAAAATCAAGTCCTTTTTAAAGGATATAATCCCCGGGATTTTGTCATGTTTTTATTTGGAGGCGCCGGACCGGAATTTGGAGCTGAATATGGAAGCCTTGCCGGTGTTAGGGAAATGGTAATGCTTTATAACGCATCAACCTTTTCCGCCTTTGGGATTGCCGGATCGGATATTCTTTATGTACAGAATATTTCCGAACTTCATCACATGCCCTGCGATCCTCAGGAGATTAACGATTCATTATTAGCCATTGAAAAGAAAATTATAGAAGAACTTGAGATGGAAGGGTTTAGAAAAGATGCTGTGGTTGTTTCAAGGGAGGCCCAATTAAGATATGGCAGGCAGGTAAATTATGTGGATATTCCCATAAAAAATGGAAAATTAACTTCTTCTGATATAAACCGGATGGCAGATAATTTTGAGGCAAGATATGAGGCATTGTATGGCAAAGGATCGGGGCATAAGGCTTCAGGAATAGAAATGGTAAATTTAAGGGTTTATGCAAATATTTCAATACAAAATCCAAGATTGGCAAAATTTTCAAAGGGTTCATCTTCCCCATCTGCTGCCTTTGATGCAGAAAGGGAAGTTTATTTTAAAGACAGGTTTTTAAAAACAAAGATTTATACATGGGAGAATCTAATGCCCGGAAATATTATCGAAGGACCGGCCTGTATCGAGTCAAGGCTGACTACCGGAGTAATTCTTCCGGAAATGAAGGGCAGTGTAGATGAATACCTTAATATTCACCTGACTTTTTAAATATAGAAAATTTTAAGGGGATAAACAATGAAGAAAAAACGATTTGATATTAAGGATCCAATCACCTATGAAATATTTAAACATCGTCTGTGGTCAATATGTGAACGGAGTCATTATACCCTCTCAAGAGTTTCAGGGTCGCCTATCGTAGTTGATGCCCATGAATATCTTTCCGGTATTCACAAGGCAGATGGTGAAGCTGTAATGGTAACAAGCGGTGTGGTTTTACATATTGTGGGTATGGAGAGAGCCATTAAAAAAATAAATGAGTGGTGGAAAGATGAAGAAGGCGGTATTCAGGATGGAGATCATTTTCTTGTAAATGACCCTTTTGTTGCAGGTATTCATGCAACTGACATGGGAATAACAAAGCCGGTATTTTATGAAGGGAAAATAGTTGCCTGGGTGGGAAGCTTGTTTCATACTCCGGCAGTTCCGGCGGCTATGAATCCCGGGGGGATGTGTCCTGATGCTATTAATGCCTATCAGGAGGGTTTGAGAGCACAGGCGTTAAAAATAGTAGAAAAAGGGGTTCAGAGAAGTGACATAATGAGAACTTTAACAGCCAATACCCATGACCCTTTTCTTTTGGGTCTGGATCATGTGGCCAAGATTGCAGCCAATAACACCGCATCAGACGAGATAATCAAGATGGTTGATTATTTTGGCCTGGATTATATAGAAAGGGCATTTGACAGGATAATTGAGGAGACGGAGGAAATTTGCAGAAAAAAACTAAGGAGTCTTCCCGATGGAAAGTACAGATCAATTCTTTATCAGGACACCTCCGGCAGAGAAGTAAAACCCATTAAGATTCAATGTACTTTAACAAAAAAGGAGGATAAAATTTATTTTGATTATACGGGAACCGACCCGCAGCAACAGGGATCTTACGAGTGTGCCGAGCCCGGAGCCCTGGGTCATCTCTTTGTAGTGCTGGCGACACAACTTTTCTGGGACTCACCCTGGGGGTCGGGAATTTTAAAATCAATCGACTATCATTTTCCTGAAGGAAGTCTGTTAAATGTTGATTTTCCCATGCCGGTCAGCAATGCCCCCCTTGTAGTTACATCAGAAAATGTGGCCCATCAGTGCATAGTTAAGATGTTATCCATAGGGGAAAAATTCAGGGAAGATATCAATGCAGGGTGGTCTGGAGTAGGCGCTGCCCCGGCTTTTTTTGGAGTTAATCAATATGGAAAAAATTTTTCGACCATCATAATGGATTCCTTTGCGGGTGGTCATGGCGGGAGGGTGGATATGGACGGAGTAAATTCAGGGGGACAGATGATGACCCCGGAGTCTGAAATTTCAAATGTTGAAACCCAGGAGATGTTTTACCCGATTTTATATCTGTGGAGAAAAGAAACGGTAGAATCTTTCGGCCATGGTAAATTTCGGGGAGGCCTGGGGATTGAGGATGCTATTACTGTTCATAATGCCCCCCGGAAGAATCTGATGTGCACCAATGTGCTTTCCGGAGACACCCTTTCAAACACATTTGGTTTATCTGGTGGATATCCCGGAGGTCTTTCCAGGTTTACCATAGTTGAAAATTCTAATATTGAAGAGGTTTTAGAAAAGGGATTTGTTCCCTCATCATTGGATGATGTGGAAGGGGAGAAAAAACGTCTTTCTTCTTCTTTGGGAATATATGTGTGGAAAGAGGGTGATATTATCCATTTTTTTACCTGTTCAGGGGGGGGGGGATATGGTGACCCCCTTGATCGGGATCCGGATTTAGTACTCAAGGACATAAAATATGGAGCGATTAAATTTGAGACGGCAAAGGGGATTTACGGAGTAAGCATTGATCCTAAGGATATGAAAATTGATCTGAAAGAGACCGAAGAAGAAAGAAAAAGGATGAGAGAGGAGCGGCTTAAAAGGGGAAAAAGAACGGTTGGCACAGTTAATTCAGAGAATAATAAATTGCAGGATGGAAAGAAAAAAATCAGAATAACGGAATACCTATTTGTTGTTGATAAAGAGGGAGTACCGGTGATTGTATGCGATCGGTGCGGATTTTTATTTTGCAAGGCAGTTGAAAACTATAAATTATATGCACTTTTTGACGAGCGTCTTTCAGGTCAGATAGGTCTGTCCGTTGCAAATCATCCTGAGGATGATAGTGGTATGGTATACCGCGAATTCTTTTGTCCGGGATGCGGAGTACTCCTTGAAGTGGAAGCTACAATGAAAGGATCGCCCATTCTTTATGATATGGAACCATCTTTAAAATTGTAAGTAAATGCTTAAATTTATAGTATAGGAATTTTCATTTTTGGACACGGATAAACGCAGATTAAAAAGACATATAAATGTAAAATCAGAAATGTATTTATTTGGGTGTATCTGCATCTGTGTCCTAAAGTTATTTGATTAAACTATTTTAACTAAATAAGAGATTGTATCC
>JAXHUS010000191.1:0-2344 GCA_034189305.1 Thermodesulfobacteriota bacterium
TACTCGAACTTGATGATGCCTATGTAGGTGGAGAACAGGAGGGGAAAAGAGGAAGAGGTGCAGAAGGAAAGACACTTATTGCAGTTGCAGTAGAGGAACGTGTTGATAAAGAAGGTAACACCAGACCAGGCTACGTAGCTATGGATGTATTGGAAAGCGTATCGGGTGAAGAGATAAACCAGTTTTCTAAAGAGCATATTGAACAAGGATCTATCGTAAAAACAGACGGTCTGAAAGCTTACCAGGGGCTTAAAGATGAAGGTTACCGCCATGAAACAATAGTGACCGGAGGTGGTAAGGCAGCAGGAAAACTTTTCCCCTGGGTGCATGTTACAATCAGTAACTTCAAACGTTTTTTGCTGGGTACCCATCATCAAGCAAGCTCCAATCACTTAGGCCGATATTTAGCAGAGTTTACTTATCGTCTCAATAGGCGTTATCACGAAGTGAACCTATTTGAACATCTCATTAAAGCTGTTTTAATTTCTAAGGCTGTTACATATCGTGAGCTTATTGTCCAGAGTTAAGATTATAATCATTTTAAATTTTATAATCTAAAGACGTTATAACTCCAGAAATAAATTTTATTCCTGTTATAACATAAAGGTTACAGGCTATCCAATTATTTATTTTTATTAATTTTTTAATGCAGTTTCTTTTTGAATTTTTCCAGAATTTAAAGATATAGGATGGTTCTTATTTAATTTTAGGAATCAGCGATCCTGCAGGACATATATTTACGCACTTTAAACAAGAAGAACATTCGTAATTTTCGGACGGGGAAATTGTGATAACAGTCTTTATCCCTCTATAAGCAAAATTTAAAATTCGCTTTTTTATAACTTCATGACATACAAGAACACATCTGCCGCAAAGGATACATTTTCCAGGATCATAAGAAAAATGGGGATGGGAAGAATTTAACGGCAGTGTTTTATGTATTTGCTTCAGCTTTTTGGGAACCAGGCTTACCTTTAAAAACTTTGCCATATTCTGGAGTTCACAGCTTTTATTTTTATGGCAGGTTTTACATTCAACCCGGTGGGAAGCCATTAAAAGGGCAAAGGCCTGCTTCCTTAACCGTATTACTTCTTCCGTATTTGTATAGACCTCCATTCCCTCGGTTACATTTTCGGTACAGGCAGTTACAGTTTCCTTTCTCCCCGCAATTTCCACAAAACATAATCGACAGGAAGCGGGGGTTGTGGCAGCTTCTTCAACGGCACAAAGATTTGGGATGTAGATACCATTTTTTAATGCTGCCCCCAGAACCTTTTCTCCCCTCTCTGCCTTTATTTTCCTGCCGTCAATAGTTATATTGATCTTTTCCATATCTTATTTAAAAATTATTCTTCAGGGATCAGGCTGGGGGGGGATAATTTAATTATTGCGTCATACTCCGGGGGACAGGCCTTTTGACATTCCCCGCACTTTATACACTTTTCCTGATCAATAACCTTAATTCCTTTCTTACCTGTAAAAATTGCTTCGGTGGGACATGTGCCCACACATGCGTCACAACTGGTTCTGCATTTTTCAGGAACAATATAATATACAATAAGTTCCCGACATTTAAGGGCCGGGCAGCGTCCTTCAAAAATATGAGCCCTGTATTCATCTAAAAAATATCTCAGGGTTGTTAAAACAGGATTGGGGGCAGTTTTTCCCAGATTGCAAAGGGAACCATTCTTTATATCTTCTGCCAGTTCCTTTAAAAAATCTAAGTCTTCGGGCTTTCCTTCTCCGTGTGTTATTCTTTCAAGAATATCATACATATGTTTTGTCCCCAACCGGCAAAAGGTACACTTACCGCAGGATTCCTTTTGGGTAAATTCAAGAAAATATTTGGTAACATCCACCATGCAGTCTTCCTCATCCATTACAACCATACCGCCCGAACCCATCATTGCGCCGGAGGCATTAAGGGAGTCATAATCAATCGGTGTATCCAGAAGACTTTCCGGCAGACACCCCCCGGAAGGACCGCCGATCTGCACAGCTTTAAAGGCTTTATTATCCTTAATCCCTCCGCAGATATCAAAAATTAATTCCCGTAAAGTAATTCCCAGGGGCACTTCAATCAATCCCTGGTTATTAATCTTACCTACAAGGGCAAAGACTGTCGTTCCCTTACTTTTTTCAGTGCCGATTTTATTAAATTTGTAAGCGCCTTCCCTTATTATTTCAGGGACCAGAGCTAATGTTTTAACATTATTAATTAAGGTTGGCCTTTCTTTGAACCCGGAAATTGCCGGATAAGGAGGACGATGGTATGGGGCGCCCCTTTTGCCTTCCAGGGAAGAAATAAGGGCGGTTTCTTCCCCGCATACAAAGGCACCGGAAC
>JAXHUS010000192.1:0-3536 GCA_034189305.1 Thermodesulfobacteriota bacterium
TCCTGATGATCAGCTTTTTTCTCCAACAGTATTTGATGACGTGGCTTTTGGGCCTTTAAATATGGGATATTCTGATGATATGGTAAAAATGAGAGTAAAAAAGGCTCTAAAAGAAATAAAAATGGAAGGCTATGAAGGCAGGTGTCCCCACCATTTGAGTTTTGGAGAAAAGAAGAGAATTTGCATAGCTACGGTATTATCCATGGTTCCAGAGGTTCTGATTCTGGATGAGCCTACAAGCAATCTTGACCCCATGGCAAGGAGAGATATGATAAGGCTTTTTCATAACCTTCATCTTACCAAGATAATAGCAACTCACGATATGGAAATGGCAACGGAAGTCTGTAACAGGGTAATTTTACTTTTCCAGGGAAAGGTTGTTGCCGATGGGGACACCAGGGAAATTTTAACCGATGAAAAACTGCTTGAAAAACACGGCCTTGAACCTCCGCCTCTGGTCAGGATATTTAAATATATGGGACATGAGGATTTTCCATTAACTATGGATGAAGTGGAAAAGATTTACTCTTGTTCAAAATAAAAAGAGTTTATATATTAAAATAATGGTTAAAGAGTATAAAATAATTTTTACATAGGGAGAGAATAATTATGGAGAGAGAAAGATATTGGGACGATTTTAATTTAGGCGATAAATTCACCACACCGGGCATGACGGTGACAGAAACTCATGTGGTTATCTTTGCAGGTCTTGTAGGTGATTTGCATCCGAATCATACAAATGAGGAAGTTTCCAAAAAAGGTCCATTCGGCGGACGGATAGTCCATGGAACATTAACATTTTCCATTGCCACGGGTCTGGGAGATAGAAGCGGAATTTACAAAGATTCCGTACTTGCCTGGTTAGGGACAGACAACTTAAAGGCATTAGCCCCTGTTAAAATGGGTGATACGATTTATGTAGAAATTGTTGTTAAAGCAAAAAAAGAGACAAAAAAACCTGAAAGGGGAATAATTACTTTAGAATATATCATTTTGAATCAAAGGAATGAAAAAGTCATGACTTTTGACTTTACCCTTATGATGCATAAAAAAGCTTAGAGTACAATATTAATACAGTCATTTATTGTAATCGTAATTAGTGCATGAACGAAAACGATTGAACTGTTATTTTTACTGGCATTTCGAGGGAAGCGAAAATCATGGCCCTTTGAAATTAAATAGTTCAAGTTTTTCTCCATTCAGACGAAAAGATCAATTCTTGAGTTTTTTTTAGACTCAAATTAGAACTATGAGATTTCACCCAATAAATCGTCGCAACTTTTTAATTACATCGGGAATATTATTGGGCAGGTCATTATTTAGTTTTTGTCTTCCAGGGCTTGCCTTAGGAATTAATAAACCGACGAAATTTTCAAGGAAAAAGGTCGCTATTATTGTAGATGATTTAGGATATTCCCTAAAAAAAGGCAGGGAATTTTCAGAAATACCCGCAAACTTAACCTTCTCTATACTTCCGGGACTTCCCCACTCCAAAGATATAGCAAAAGAGGCCGCTATAAAAAATCGGGAGGTAATTCTTCATCAACCTATGGAACCCCATGATCCCAGTTTTGACCCTGGCCCTGGTGCAATATACAAAAGATATACCCATGAACAGATATATGAAATTTTGTTGAGAAATCTGCTTTCCATTCCCCATGCAACAGGTATTAACAATCATATGGGTTCAAAATTTACAGAAAGTAAAGAAAGTATGGTGGCGGCACTATATCCTGTAAAAGAAAACAGGACATTCTTTATTGACAGCAGAACATCACCCAATTCCGTAGCCTTTTATGTAGCTAAAAGACTTAATATATCCGCAGCTTATTGTAATGTCTTTCTCGATGAAGTAAAGGAAAAAGATGCCATTATAAAAAAACTTAAGTTTCTGAAAAGATATGCTTTAAAATATGGTAAAGGCATTGGAATTGCCCATCCTTATCATGTAACTATCCAGGCTATTAGAGAGTTCCTCCCGGAGTTTTCTGTGGCTGGAATAAAGATAGCCCCGGCATCCCAACTTTTATAATGATTTTATATTATTAGCCCTTAAAAGGCGGCTGACCGGTTGATTCCAGGACGCTTAGCCAGAGATTGTCATCAAGATGTATCTGTTTTCGCTTTGAAATTGCGGATTTAATAGGGATATTTATATATAAATTATTCCAGATACCCACAATCATTCCGGTTTTTCCTGCCATACCGGCATGCACCGCATTTTGTCCGAGGAAACCGCAGAAAATGGAATCATTGGAATTTGCCGGCACACTGCGTATCATATAACTTGGATCTATATACTTAAGATTGATACTAATATTTTCCCTTTTAAAATAAGCATTTATTTTATCCTTCAGGAAGTTACCGATATCTCCTAATTTCTGATTGCCGGATGCATCTTTCCCCAGCTTAGAAGGATTAAAAAATTTTTGACCGGCCCCTTCAGCCACTACTATTACAGCATGCTTTCTTTCAACTATTCTTTTTTTCAGGCTATTTAAAAATCCGGCTTCCCCTTCCAGATCAAAATCTAATTCAGGTATTAAAACAAAGTTTACTTCTCTCTGGGCAAGGGCTGCGTTTGCAGCAATAAATCCGGAATGCCGCCCCATTAACTTTACCAGTCCAATGCCATTTGGTGCCCCTAATGCCTCTGTATGAGCGCTGGTGATAACTTTGGATGCAATTTCTACGGCGGTTTGAAAACCAAAGGATTTTGCAAGCAAATTAATATCATTATCAATAGTTTTAGGTATTCCAATAACGCCGCATTTATAACCACGTTTTAGGATTTCTTCGGTTATTTTAAGGGCGCCCCTTAAAGTTCCGTCACCGCCTATAGTAAAAAGGATATTTATATTTAACCTCTCTAATGAGTCAACAATTTCTGAAATATCATAAAGACCGCGGGAAGAAACTAAAACACTTCCCCCAAGTTCATTAATATGAACGACCATTTCCGGGTTAAGTTCCACAAGTTCATGACCAAATTCAGGAATAAGTCCCTGGTAACCGTATTTAATCCCCTGGATATTCTTTACTCCATACATATAATATAGTTCCAGAACAATCGCGCGAACCACATTATTTATACCAGGGCATAGCCCGCCACATGTCACAATCGCGCATTTTACTTTTTTGGGTTCAAAGTATATCTTTTCTCTTGGGCCTGAAAGCTCAAGGGTAACGGGTTCAGTGCCATCTTTTTTGCATTTATTATAATATGTTAACGTGGGATCAATAATCACTTTTTTATCGTCGGAAACAAAATTCTTGTACTTTAAAGGGGACGGGATCTTGGGAATTCCGAGATTTTCTATTTTGGTTTCTATGTTATTATTCATGTTTTCTATCCTTTAAAAATATAATTACCGTTAAAATCGTAAAATACAAAAATAAGGAAATACATAAATTAAAATGACTATAATCTTAACTCTGAAAAATAAAATTCTTTATTTATAGTAGTTTATAAATTTTTTGACATTTAATGATATAGGAGTATTTTCTACAATTTCTGGATAAGGGCTTTTATCTCT
>JAXHUS010000193.1:0-5133 GCA_034189305.1 Thermodesulfobacteriota bacterium
GGCGCCGGTGGTTCGCATTGCCAGCAGACATTAGGAACCACCGGCGCCATGTGAAGAGAGCTGTCCAGTTGGAGCTATATCAAGGAATAAGGAAACCGGAGCATTAATCATTGCCAAAGAAGAGTGTACTGCCTGTGAAATATGCATTGAAGCCTGTCCTTATGACAATATCAGGAAGAATCCCGATATTGAAGAAATAATAAAGTGCGACCTATGCGGAGGGGATCCCGCTTGTGTTAAATATTGTGCCTATGGTGCCCTTACATTTTTGGAAGCCGGCGAGGAGATAGTGCCGAGAAGGAAACCTGAAAATGGCACTTTGGGGAATACCTGTTCCGTGCCATAGATATTAAATAGTGAAAATTATTTCATCTTTATAATATGGGAAACCTCTTTAAAAATCCAGTTTTCCGGCCTTATAGTATAAGCTTTATTAAAATACTCCATTGCCTTTTTCGTATCTTTTTCAATATGAGGATTCATCCAATACCTGCCAAGCCAGAAATAGCCTTCGGCAAAATCAGGGGCCACATTTATTGAATTTTCAAAGTGTTTTAATGCCCTTTTAGGATCACCTCCGGCAATGGGTGGCCTTGTATATTCATTAAGTCCCAATGCAAGATGAGCATAAGGATCTTTATCATTCAGGTTTAAGGCTTTTTTTGCAGATTCGGTAAAGGGTTTTGCATACGTATAAGCAGATTTTAACCCTCCATGCAAAAGCTTTTTACATAAAATAAATGCCTTAAAGGCCTGAATACGGGATGAAGGTTTATTCTTTCCCTCTGCTTCAAGAATTTCGGCAAGGGCTTTATCAATATAAGTTCCAGCTTTGTTCCAGAGAATTTTATTCTCAATGGCATTAACACCGCACAGCCAATAATCTTTGGAGGTATTGCCCTTTGTCTCCATACAGGATGCCCAGCGATAATACAATTTTGCTAAATAAAAATGAGACAAAGGCTCCCCTTTAGTAATTAAAATTGTAATTTTATTTTCCAGCTTCTTAAATACTTCATCATTGCCAATGTCCCATGCCCTGTCCAGTTCATCATCAATTTTTTCAATGCTAAAGGATATTTCTACCGATATAAAAACTATAAAAAGTAATGAAAAGATTATAAAAAAGCTATTTCTTCTCATAAATTACCTTCTTTTCTTAGTCTATATGAATAATTTCATTATCAATCCGGCTCAATCTTTCCGGACCATCTTTTGTTATGAGAAAGTCATTCTCAAAACCGATTGCCCCCAACCCGGGAAATATAAATTTCGGTTCCAGGGCAAATACCATACCTTCTTTCAGGGTAGAATGATAATTTCTGGATATAACCGGAAGTTCATCGATTTCGAGGCCTATTCCATGGGCAATAAAAAAAACCTTTCCCTCTCCGCACCCCATAAAAAATCTGTCAAAACCTCTTTTTTCCGCAATTTTTTCCGCCTCATTGTAAAGGGCGGAACATGGTGTTCCAGGAGAAGCCTTTTCTATCACTTTTGATTCAATCTCCTTTAAAACACTATAACTTTTGTATAGTTTGTCAGGTAGCCTCCCTATGGTATAAGTGCGGGTCATATCTCCTATATAACCATTTATTCCAACACCAAAATCAATAAAGATCGGCTCGTTTTTTTTTATCTTATTTTTGCTCGCCCCCTGAGCAATTGCCGGCGTCGTCCCCGGCCCTCCGATGGGGCTTTCCATATATGAAGGAACACCGGCAGTTCCCCCGCACAAGACAGCGGTATAAAACATCTCCTGATTCCAGCCCCTTATTCTTACCCTTCCCTGATGCCCCTCTTTTCTGGCAAGGGCGCCAAGAATTCCGTCCAATTCAAGTTCTGTCATCCCCTCTCTAATATGATTTCTTGCATAATCTAAAACCTTTTCTATTATCTTTATACTTTCCTTAATATTTTTTATTTCAAAATCTGATTTTATCATCCTTACTTTTTTTATAAGCAAAGAGACATCTTGAAAAGAAACATCCGGAAAAAATTTTTTAAACTCTAAAAAATATGAAGTGGGAAGGACGTCAAATTCAAGTCCGACTATTTTATGCTCGAAAAAACCATACTCCTTTAAAAGACGGGGAATGTCTTTAGAACTGTGAATCTGCTCTATATACTTTAAGTTCGATTCCTGCCTGGCCCTGGTAAAACTCTTTTTAACCATAAACAGGGGTTCTCCTATGACAGGGATATAAAGAAACGAACGCTGGATTGTCCCGGTAAAATAAAAAAGATCAACATTCTGGCAGACTAAAGAGCCGTTTAACCTATTTTCTTGCATTAGGGACTGAAACTTTAAAATACGGTCATAAAGTTCCTTTTTTGGGGTAATGTTGTTTTGCTTTTCCATGAAATGAATTTATCTTCCGCTTATTTCATATTGTTCCTGATGGATATTTGGGTTGGCCTTAATTATTATCCTCTTTTTAAACAGTTGTTCTAATTCTTCAATTCCTGCCCTTTCTTCTTCATATAAAAAGTCTGCTATTTCCGGATGAAGAACAACATAAATTTTATTACCCGGAATGCTCGGGGCTTCCTTTATAATGTCCCGATAGAGTTCATAACAGATTGTGCTGCCTGACTTAATATAGCCCTTGCCCTCACAATAAGAACACGGCTCACATAATTTCCATGTAAGGCTTTTTCGGGTTCTCTTTCTTGTCATCTCAATAAGTCCCAGTTCAGAAATTTTTAAGATATTTGTTTTTGCTTTATCATGTTTTAAAGCCTCTTTTAAAGCGTGAAAAACTTTATTACGACTGGACTCTTTCCCCATATCAATAAAATCTATGATTATAATCCCTCCGATATTTCTTAATCTCAATTGGAATGGAATTTCTTTAACCGCTTCTAAGTTGGTCTTTAAGATAGTATCTTCCGGGTTTCCCTTCCCAACGTAACGGCCGGTATTAACATCGATTGCGGTTAATGCTTCGGTTTCTTCAATTACAATATAACCCCCGGATTTTAACCATATCCTTTTACCCAGAGCACGGCTTATTTCCATTTCAATTCCGAAATAATCAAAAATTCCCCCTTCTTGATCAAAAAGTTCTACGGAATGCTTAAGATGTGGAACATAACTTTTGATAAATTCAAGTATCATATTATATTCCTGCTCGGAATCTACGACTACTCTCTTCACATCATCTGAGTACAGATCTCTTATGGCACGCAGGACTATATTCAGGTCCTTATGAATTAGACTGGGGATAGGGGTATGGCCTTTCTTTTTTTGAATATCATTCCAGAGTTTAAGAAGGAAGTCCATATCTAATTTTAATTCTTCCTCACTCTTACCTTCTCCTGCCGTTCTTACAATAAAACCTATCCCGGGCTCTTTTATACGCTGAATAATCTCTTTTAGCCTTTTTCTTTCTGGCTCATTTTCAATTCTTCGAGAAATGCCGATATGATCAAACATGGGCATTAATACCAGGAGGCGACCGGGCAAAGAGATATGAGAGGAAATTCTGGCCCCTTTTGAACCCATCGGCTCTTTAATTACCTGAACCAGAATTTCTTTTCCTTCATGAAGGATATCCTCAATTTGTAGCGGCGTTGAAAAATTCTGTAAAGG
Organism: Thermodesulfobacteriota bacterium; assembly: GCA_034189305.1. Taxonomy (GTDB): domain Bacteria; phylum Desulfobacterota; class WTBG01; order JAXHUS01; family JAXHUS01; genus JAXHUS01. Next base: position 3,596 of record JAXHUS010000193.1, read on the forward strand.
TGTTCCTTCAAATCCATTCTCTTCTTCATTATCAAAATCTTTTAGCTTGATAAATTTTTCAAAGTCCCCAAAATCTTCATATACATCAGAAACATACAGAAAAGCAGCCTTATCAAGCCCAATATCTACAAAAGCAGCCTGCATTCCAGGCAACACCTTTATTACCCTTCCCATATAAATATTTCCTGCAATTCCTCTATCGGTATGCCTTTCAATATAAAATTCAACCACTACACCATTTTCTATAAGGGCAACCCTTGTTTCCTGGGAAGTTAAATTTATGACAAGGTCGGCAGACACTATATAAACCTTATATATTAGAAGTCTTTAAAATTCGCACTTTATTTATAAGTCCTGGAGAAAAATGGAGTATTTTCTCAAGAACTTCCCAGGGTCTAATTGTAATTCCGCTGGCTGTATCAACAATCATTTCAATACTATTATCCTTAGCTTTCATTTCCCTTATTACGTCTTTTAGATTTATCAGCTTACTTTTCTCTTTTTTAGTATAAGAAAAGGGAATTTCTTCTGACCGATTATATACTGCAATATAATTTTGCATGTCTAAAATAGAAAGCCCATTATCTTCATCTAAATTATCAAGGAAAATCAAATATTTATATACTATATCAGAGCGTTGCATTTTAGCAAACCCTATTTTTGTTACAGAAATTATCTTAATACCTTTTATTAAACAGCGATTCATTTTTTCTTCAACACGTTTTATATCCTCAGTTGCTGAAAGCCTTATATCAAAATATTCACAATTACTTTCAATTCCAACAGGAAGTGCCTGTGAAAAACTGAATCGAGGAAGGGGATGGAACCCTTTTGAATATATGACTTCAATACCTGCTTTTTTTATGGCCCTGTGAAATATTCCCATAATTTCAAGATGACTTAAAAATTTGGCTTTTCCTCTTTTTTCATAGAAGATCCTTACTTTTTTTTCTTTTATATCCTGTTCTTTATCTAATATTTTTGGGGTCGTCTTCGTTTCTACACTGATGTCCCCCGGAAGGGGGGGTATTTCATTTAGAAAATCTTTATTGCATACTCCGCAATTATTACAATTAAAGGCTCTACAGTCCGGTGTTAATTTAAACTCCAGGGATTTTTTATATTCTTCCCGGAGATAATCCTTGTTAATGCCTGTTTGAATATGATCCCAGGGGAGAATTGTAGAAAAATCATAATCAGTAAGATTTAAAGGATGATTCTGAAAATCTTTGTCGGAAAGGGCTTCCCTCCACAGTTCATATTTAAAAAATTCACTCCATCCATCAAGATAACAGCCAAGCCTATAAGCCTTTTCCACAATCCTGAAAAGCCTTCTGTCACCCCTGGCAAAAATGCCTTCTATTTCGCTAACACGACAGTCCTGCCATTTAAATTTTATCTTTAATGGGCCCAGTCGATCCTTTAAAAATTTCTGGCGTCTTGATATCTCATCTTGCGGTAACTGTTGGGTCCACTGAAAGGGTGTATGGGGTTTGGGAATAAAATTCGATATATTAACAGTAATATTCTTTCTTCCC
>JAXHUS010000194.1:0-7730 GCA_034189305.1 Thermodesulfobacteriota bacterium
TATCTGAAGTAAGATTCTGGTGTAATAATAATCTTATTGATGTTCAAAGAGTTAAAAATTGTGACTTAAATATAGTTCACTTTTAATTTTTAAACAGTTCACTTTTAAAATTTAGCTAACAATAATTTTGCCTGTATAAATTTCTTTTTTAAACTATCTTTTCTAACTCCCGAATCCTCTATTTATATATTACATCAAATCAATGAAACAGATGGCACTCCTTAACTTTATGGACTTTACCCCACTTCAAATTAACAACCTCATTTTCGTTATAAATGGTTAATAGTTTAAACATAAATTTTTATCAAAACCTATGTTTAATGATACTGACTGCTAAATCACCTCCAGTACCGGCAGAACAAAAACTTTTAATCCTTTGCCCCCCAATTCTGTTGAGAGGGAAAACAGATTTTTCATAATATTTTTCTCTTCCTTTTCATCTACACCAATTATAATCCCGGAATTAAAACCAGGCCATACAGAGCTGTCCATTTTCGGGGAACTTTTTTTCCCTTTCCCCAAAACTTTTTCCAATTTTGAAAATGCCTTTATCCCTGAACGATTTAGATGTTCCGTTAATTCCTCATCATACTCCGCATCATAAATTATTAAGAGAAGTTTCATTTTTGTCCTTTTCTTTCCAGCATATAATAAACCGTCGGAACTAAAACCAGACTAACCAGAGTTGATACGGAAAGCCCTCCAAGCATGGTAATTCCTAACGGATTCCAGACTTCTGCCGCCACACGACCTGACACGGCCATTGGTACCATAGCGAAGAGAGTAGTAAGGGTTGTCATAAGAACCGGTCTCAATCTATTCTTTCCCGCAGTTGTTACCGCCTCAAATAACTGTTCTCCCCTCCTTTGCAATAAATGTATATAGTTAAGCAGCACAATGGAATTATTAACCACAATTCCCATAAGCATAACAATTCCCATAAATGTTATAATTCCAAGGGTAACCCCGGTAAGATAGAAAGCATAAATTACACCGCTAAAAGCAAAGGGAACGGAAAACATTATAATAAAAGGGTCCCTTAAGCTCCCAAAAAGTGATGCCATTACCATATAAACCAGAATAATGCCCAGTATGAGTAAAATGGTTAAATCTTTAAATGCCTTTTTTTGTTCCTCTACTTCTCCTCCAAAATGGATTGTTATACCTTCTGGAATGCCTATTTTTTTAAGTTTTTTCTTAATATCTCCTGTAACTTCTCCTAAAGATCTTTTGTATCTATCAGCCTCAACCTTTATCATTTTCTGCCGGTTTTTTCTGTCAATTTCAATAGGCCCCTCACCCATGTTAATTTGTGCAATATTTTTAAGCCTTATCATTCTACCCTGGGGGTTTACAATTGGCACTTCCGGTAACGTTTTCAATCTGTCCTTATCTTCTTTTACAAGCCTTGTAAATATATCATAATCATCCCCTGCATCCCGAAACTTTGTTGCCTCAAAACCATAAAAATAATTTCTTACGGTATTTGCAATCATGGAGATATTTAACCCGAGGGACGAGGCTTTTTCTCTGTCTACTTCCACCCAGAGCTCGGGTCTCGGATCTTTCTGGCTTATGGTAATATCCACAAGTCCCGGTATTTTTTCCATAACAGCTTTTATTTTTTTTGCATATGCCAGATTCTTATCCAGTTCTGTTCCCTGAACTTCAACCGATATTGGTTTTCCTCCGCCCATCATAATAGCGTTTAATGGATTTGTTGCAATTACCTTAATTTTGCTTATTCCAGGTATTTTTTCAATTTTTTCCCTCAAAATGGCGGCAATTTCCTTTGCCGTTCTGTCTCTTCTGTCTCTATCCACAAGTTTAAATCCTATCTCCCCGAAATTAGGTCCCTCGTCAAAACCAAGGGCAACGCCAACCCCCCTTTCACTCTGTCCGGCAAAAGCAAAAGAATGTTTAAACTCATCAGGCTTTACCACCCTGGAAATATCTTTATGGATATTTTCAACTACTTTATTTGTTTCCTCAATTCTGGTTCCCTCTGTCAGGCGAAAATCTATAATAACATCTCCGGAATCCACATCAGGGAAAAAGGAAGTGGACAAATAAGGAATTAGGGAGAGACTGCTTAAGAATATAATAAATGCCGATACAATAACGATCTTTGTGTGATGTAAAGCCCAGTTTAAAAGCCTTTGATAACCATTTTCAAATTGTTCAAATATATTCTCAGTAATATAAAACAGCCTGTTTTTAAAAATTTTTTCATCTTTTTTCGTGCCACTGTGAAGCAGAGTAACAATTTGTGAGGCAAGCATGGGTGTCATGGAAAATGCAGAAAAAAGAGAAGCCAGCAGGGTTATTACAACAACAAAACCCAGTTGTTTGAATACAATACCCGCAAGGCCCGTAACGAACATCAAAGGAATGAATACGACAACCGTCGTCATGGTAGACGCCATCACTGCCATTTGCATCTCATCCGCTCCATAAATGGCGCTTGATTTTATCCTCCCCCCCTGTTCCATATGTCTGGAAATATTTTCCAGAACAACAATGCCGTTATCAACAACCATACCCGAAGCTATGGTTAAAGACAACAGAGAAACCAGATTGATTGTGCATCCCCAGAAATAAAGGAAAATAAAAGATATGACCAAGGAAAAGGGAATAATTAGGGAGATAATCAATGCATTTCGTGCCCTCCTTAAAAAAAATAATGTAACCAAAATAACGAAAAATATGGCCCAGAAAAGAGTATCTCGAAGATTCTTAACAGCGGTTAAGATATTATAAGCAGTATCCAGTACAATGTTTATCTTTATATCGGATGGGAGATTCTTCTCAATTTCTATTAATCGTTTTTTTACCTTGCTTATAACGGCCACAGTATTTTTTCCCGTTTGTTTTTGCAGAATAAGGACGATGGCTTTTTTACCATCCCCCCAACCATTTAAATCCTGTGGCTTATATGCATCACAAATCCTGGCCACATCTCTAAAATAAACAGGTTTCCCTTCATAGTAACCAACTACCGTATTTTTTATTTCTTCCGTGGTTTTATAACGGGCGGGAAAACGAACAATATATTCCATAAATCCTGATTTTATTTTTCCCGCGGGAATGTTAAGGTTCTCTGAAGCCAGGACCTGATTTATTCTGTTTATTGCAAGGTTAAAACCTTCTATTTTTTTAAGATCAAAATAGACATTTATTCGTCTTTTCAACCCCCCTTCCAACACAGTTGCTCCTACTCCTGGTATCCTTTTTAACTCATCAGATATCTTTTTATCCACAAGATGATATAGTCTCGGCCAGCTTTTTTCTCCGGAAATTGTCATAAACATTATTGGAGCTGTTGCGCTGCTGAATTTAAACAACATGGGAGATTCGGCATCATCCGGCAGATCGCGCTTTGTAAGTTCCAGTTTGTCCCTTATGTCATTTGTTGCCACATCAAGGTTTGTGCCCCAATCAAACTTGCACATTATTACAGACAGGTTGTCGATAGACTTTGAAATAAGGCTGTCAAGATTGTTTACTGCATTAACATAATTTTCTATAACTTCCGTTACTTCTGTTTCCACATCAGTGGCATTTGCACCTTCCCATGCCGTGATAATAGAGACTACAGGGGGTTCTATTTCAGGGAAAAGGTCTATGTTCAATTTAGAAAAAGAAACAACTCCTAAGAGAATAACCCCTAAAAAGAGCATAAGAGTGGCAACAGGTTGTTTTACCGAAAATTCCGGTAAATTCATAAAGAAGCATCCCCATTATTGACGATTAAGACCTGTGAGCCATCTTTTAGCCTGTTCTGACCTTTTACAACAACCAGTTGACCTTCTGTAAGCCCTTCGTTTACCTCAATAAAAATTCCCTGGCCCTTTCCCGTTTTTATATTTTTTAAAACCGCTTTATTGTCTTCTACTATATACACATAATAATTGCCTGTTCCTGCAAGTTTATTAAGGGCGCTCAGGGGTATTGAAAGGGAATCCCTCTCTCCCAGATATAGCTTTATATGGGCAAACATTCCAGAATGAAGGATTAAATTTTTATTTGCTATGTGGATTTCGATCTCTCCTGTTCTTGTGGCAGGGTCAATCGTAGGGTTTATTACAGATATTTTCCCGGGAAAGATTTTCCCTGGATATACATCAGTCCGGATGTCCACTTTCATTCCCTTCTTTAGATGAGGAAAATCTATTTCTGTAACTGAAGTTATAATTTTTAATTTATCTTCATAAGAGATACGAATAATTGGTTGATTTATACCGGACATAGCGCCTTGATCTATATAACGGGCCGATACATAACCATCTATAGGCGCAAAAATTTTGTGGTCTTTGTATAGTATTTTAAGCTGTTTTAAAACTGCATCTGCCTGGTTTATTTGTGCCCCAGCAAGTTTCTTTTCTTCTTTAACTGCTTTGAATTCCGCCTTTATATGGTCAAGTCTTTGCTTGGACACTGCTTTCTCTTTATAGAGGTTTAAAAGTCTTGTATGATCCATTTTTATTCTTTCCAGATTGGCTTCAATCCGCATAAAATTTGCTTTTGCCAAATCCAGAGCAGCTTTAGCCTCAGCAAGTTTTGCCCTTATTTTATTATCTTCAAGGGCAGCAATAAGAGAGCCTTTTTTTATATAATCTCCCTTTTCTACAAAAAGCCTTTCTATAATTTCGCCTGAAATTTTAGGATAAACCTTAACCTCCGAAAAAGGTTTGATATCCCCTGTCTGTTCAATTACCCATTTAAAATTTATTGGTTTTACCTGTAGCACCTGAACAGGTACTTTTTCTTCCCTCTTTTTTTCCGAAGTTTGTCTAAATTTAAGATTTATAATACTCACAATACTTATCACGGCAAAAAATAAAATACCTGTAACGGCAATAATGACTCCTCTTTTTCTCTTTTCAGTTCTATTATTATCCAAAATCTATTTCCTCTCTTTTTCGGGTCGTGCTTATCGTCGGACGTATATCTACTGTTTAATCAATTTTTTTACATACTTTACAAAGCATAAAGGCTTTCTATAGTAATAATAACGTTATCTCTACTTTAAATTTAGTACTTTCAACTATTCATAGAAGCTGTATTACCTTATAATGTTCACATACATTCATGTTCAACCTTATTATTGAGCAGCAGTTCACAGAGGTCGGGGATCAATTGCCAGTTAAGCTTTTTCTTAAAAAAAACTTCATGAACATGAACTATAAAATACTTTCACAATTCACAATTCCCTTAACTCCTGTGAGTTAAAATCTTTTCCCGAACCCTGTCAATCGATCCCCGTAGACTGTTTATAAAATCAAATTATAGGTGTGTAAATTAACATGATTTTCAATATAATTCCATGAAAAAAGTCAAGTCACCTTATGCAGCACTCAACTATTTATTATAAAAAATGTTTCATGCCTCTTACTTTTTTCGATTCTTTACATATTTTACACAAATATATATCAATTCCTAATGAAATGCCTTGAATTTATTTCTCCCTCTCTTTATTTTTTGTTTGTTTCTTGATATTATGATTTTAAATTCAAAATCCAGATAAGATATTTTTTTAGCGTTTGCATGATACCTATTGCCAAATTGGAAACTTTACCCGTATCTCACCGAGAGACTATTCCATCAGATTATTCCGATATAATGAGACATATGAATATCCGCTGGTATATGGCATTATATGATGAAGCAACATGGAAGTTTGTATCTTCTCTCGGATTAGATGAGGAATACTATCTTAAGACTCATGCCGGCGGATTTGCTTTAAAGCACTTTATTCAGTATCTTGCAGAAGTGAGAGTGGGGGAGATAGTAGCCATTCGAACACGTATTTTAGGCCGGTCAGCCAAACGACTCCATTTTATGCATTTTATGATTAATGAAACCACCAATCTTTTATCTTCAACCATGGAGGCCCTGGGCACCCATGCTGATATCAAGATTCGTCGGTCATCTCCTTTCCCTTCCGAATTATCAGTAAAGATTGATTCCAGACTGGCTGAACATCAAAGGTTGGATTGGAATGCACCTGTTTGTGGCTTTATTCAGCCTTAGAAAAGAATGCCAACATGGTTTGTGTTTGACTGTTATAATAAGATTAAATGTGGACACATTTAAAGAAGACATAAAAGAGGGTAGACGATTTGAATTCGGCAGGAACTGGAAATCGTTTTTATCGACGGTAAATAATGAAAGAATCAAGGAAGCGGAGCGCTCCTTGAAAGAAATGTTGGAGTGTGCCAGTTTAGAGGGTACACACTTTTTAGATGTCGGTTCGGGAAACGGGCTGTTTTCCCTTGCAGCATGTCGATTGGGCGCAATAGTACATTCTTTTGATTATGATCCGGAATCGGTAACATGCACCCAAAAACTTCGTTCTAAGTATTTCCCTGATAATAATAATTGGTCTATTGAACAGGGTTCTGTCCTGGATAAAAAGTTTCTTAGTTCTTTAGGAGTCTTTGATATAGTTTATTCCTGGGGTGTTTTACATCATACCGGGAATATGTGGGAAGCTTTGGGGAATATTGTGCCACTGGTTAAGGAAAATGGTATTCTGTTTATTGCCATTTACAATGACCAGGGTAAAAAATCTAAGTTTTGGTTAAAAGTTAAGAAGTTGTATTGTTCTGGAATTATAGGAAAGTCTTTTGTCTGTATTGTTTTTATTCCTTATTTATTTTTGAGGACTTTAGCAGGGATAATAATTAAAAGAAAAAATGTTTTTTCTGAATACAAAAAAGACAGGGGAATGTCTATTGTTCATGATTGGTTTGACTGGTTAGGAGGTTTCCCATATGAAGTTGCAAAAGTTGAAGAAATTTTTCACTACTATAAAACTAGAGGTTTTATATTAAAGAATATAAAGACCACCAATAGCTCAGGAAATAATCAACTGGTATTTATAAAAAAAGAAACTATGTGAAGATAACTGTTAATAATTTTATTCAATTTACTTTAAATCAAGGCATAAATTTTCGCATATAAATATAAAATACTTTTGTCTATTTTGATCTGTATTCATCTGTGTCCGGTATGAAAATTCCTATACTATAAACTTACCAAGGCTAAGTTGACAGGTGTGCATTTGAAAGGATAAGAAAAGGGTGAAAGAAGATTACAATTCCTAAAAGGACTTTATCAGAAGTTTTGCAACTAAATCGTTTAAAACGATTAATTAAAAAATTAAATAAAAAGCTTTGTATTTTTCTTAAGATGAATGTTAATATTAAATTTTATGTGAAATTATATTAGCATTTGAAAGCTCTTTAAAATGTTAATTTTGACATTGGTTAGGATAAGATGAAATTTTAGAGGCTACTATGAGATAATCTTTGTATTTAAAGGAATAAATTTGAGCCTGACACAAAATTTGTGCAAAAAACAATATACGATGGCTTTGGTCTATAGGTAAAATGATAATTGAAATATTTGAAGAAAAGAGAGAACATTGTCAAAAAGAGATCAAATACTAAAAAAGGAGGGTTGGACAAAACAGTTTGTGACAAACGAACCCCGTTTAAGTGAGATGGTAGAAACTTACCGCTCTATTGGTTTTGCAGTGCGTCTGGAACCGGTTCTTACAGGTAAAGAGGCTAAAGAAGACGAATGTAAGGAATGCCGTATCTGCTTTGAAGGAGGTCAAAAAGAAAAATATATGGTTATATATACCAGACCGGAAAAAAATTTTGAAGAAAATCATCTGGACGAAATGTTTTAAAATTATGCAACTTCACGATATTTAAGGAAAA
>JAXHUS010000195.1:0-3622 GCA_034189305.1 Thermodesulfobacteriota bacterium
GGGCGTCACCCCGGGAACCAAGACCGGTATTCCATATTACCGCGGTTACTTATAGAAACGACCCAATACTTACCATGTCCTGCATGGGTGTTCCGGTAGACGACTGCCAGCTTCAGATGGCAGTTACTTTAACAGCAGTGATGTGGGATGAGCTGGTAGAACAAAAACAATTTCCCATTACTGATATTAGAGTGGTAGCAGAATGCTGTGTATTTCTCACTATAATTTCCACGAAGACTCCTTATACCAGCATTGCCCATCATATTGCCACCGCCTTCTGGGGAACCAAATATGGTGCCCATTGCCCCTATCTTATTGTGGTAAATGACGATATCGATGTTATGGATATGGATCAGGTAATGCACGCAGTTACCACTAAATGTCATCCGGTAAGAGGGCTGCAAGTTATGGATAATACGCCGGGACAGGCTCTCTTCCCATTTTTAAGCCTGGAAGAGAGACTCCATGGGAAGGGAAAACATGTGCTTTTTGATTGTACCTGGCCTCTGGATTGGGACCCCGCTATTGCTGTTCCTCCTCGAGCCTCTTTTGATGCAATATATCCAAAAGACCTCCGGGAGAAAGTATTAAATAATTGGTCGAATTATGGATATTAAGAAAATATATTAAATCGAGCGTCAAGAAAAATAGGCTAAGAATTTAAAAAATTTTTTATAGTATAAATATAAAATTTATAAAGAGATAAAAGGAGGTAGGGAAATGGCAGAATATGATATGTTTGTCGCCAATCTGGATGAGCTTAAAGAGGGGGAGGTTGTAGAAAAGCAGATAAGAGATCGCTCTAATTACCAGGCAATGATAGTAAAGGCAATATTTTCAAAAGACCCGGAAAAGCTGCCTGACGGGAAAAAAATTCTGGTCAGGGCCAGGGTAGGGCACCTTTTAGATCCAAAACCCTGGATAGTAAAGGTTATAGAGGTTGTAAAAACTATTTAAGACAGAACAAAATTTTTCATAAAGACTTAAAGAAGCATTTGGTAAACTTCAAGTTTTAATGTGAGAGTTTTTGATTCCGGCATTGTTCGGAATTTACTCAATAGAATTTAGAATTTTTCCCACTTTACCGGTCATATTTAAATTTTAAGAAGGATTAAGGAGGATAGTTTAAATGGATGAAGACAGGAAGAAGGGATTTATTCTCTTTATAGGAGATTACGAAAAACAAAAAAGTGATATCGATGCAGCAAAAGAAATAGAAATAGAAGTCAGGGACAGGGCAACATATGGTTGGAAAGTTGTAAAATGCATCATTTCAAGGGATCCAAAAAAGTTGCCAGATGGAGATGTCTTATGGTTCAAGAACTGGCGAGAGGAGTATGAACCAGATCCCTGGGCTATAAAGATACTAAAAGTAATAAAATAAGTTTATCTAATCTTGAAAAGTAAAAGGAGGCTTATATGCCTATTGAGACAAGATTAACAAAGGAACTTATTGACGAATATACTAATAAAGGATATTGGGGGAAAATTTCCTTTCTTGACCATCTTGGTAAAAATATTGAAAAATATCCGGATAAAGAAGCCCTGGTGGATAAAAAAAAGAGATTAACATTTAAACAGTGGGGGTTATTAGTTCATCGTCTTGCTTTAGGATTTTTAGAACTGGGGATTAAAGAAGGGGATAATGTGATTATTCAAACCCCTAATTGGGTCGAATTTCCTGTTATTTTATTTGCCCTTGGAAAAATTGGAGCTGTCACAGTTCCAGTGGGAATATATCTTCGGGAGAGAGAATTGGATTATATCTTACGTTTTACAGAAGCGAAAACAGTTATTATCCCCTCTGAATTTAAAGGATTCGATCACTATGGAATGGTTCGAGGCCTTCGTTCTAAACTACCTGTGGAAACTGTGTTGATAATGGGCGATGAAATGATGAATGGAACGATTTCCATTAAAGAAATGATGGAAAATAGATTGGAGGAGAAATACCCTGAAGATTATCTGGATAAGTATAAACCCAGAGGAAATGATATATTTTTTCTTCTATTTACTTCAGGTACAGAGGCTGATCCAAAAGGGACCCTGATTACTCATAATAACTCCCTATTTAGCTCTCAGTATCCACCCTTTACAGAAAAAGATGTAGCCTTTCCCCTTATTCCATTGACTACTGCATTAGGTATGCATATGGGTTTTTTTGTTCCGTTCCTCAAAGGGGCAAAGATTGTCCTTCTTGATATTTTTCAACCAAGGGAAGCCCTTAATATTATGGTAAAAGAGAGAGTTACTGTGCCGACAGGAGTCCCAGCTCAGTTTATAGCAATTCTCAGTCTTCCAGACATTGACAGGTATCAACTACCTCCTGGAAATCATATTGCAACATCCGGTGCCCCTTGCCCCTCTGAAGTTATTAGAAAGTTACGGGAGAAGCTCGGGTTTAAAATTCTTAATTATTACGGAAGCAGTGAGGTCTCCCTTTGTACCTTTAATAGATTGGATGATCCTGTAGATGTCCTTGCTGAAACAATTGGAAGACATCCAGAAGGCTATCAAATTAAAATTGTTGATGATGAAGGAAGAGAACTTCCAAAAGGGGAAAGGGGAGAAATCATGGTAAAATCCCCGAGTCTCTTTGCGGGATACTATAAAGATCCAGGAAGGACAAAGCAAGCCTTTGATGAGGAAGGATGGTACCATACCGGTGATCTGGGAATTCTTCGGGAAGATGGAAATCTTTGCATAGCAGGAAGAAAGAAGGATGTTATTATCCGTGGGGGACGGAATATAAGTCCTGTAGAGGTTGAAGATCTTTTACACAGCCATCCAAAGATACAACAGGCTGCCATGGTGGGGATGCCTGATGAAAGACTAGGAGAAAAAAACTGTATTTATGTGGTACCAAAGTCAGGTGAAAAAGTAACCTTAGAGGAGTTAATAGATTTCTTAAAAGAAAGGAAAATAGCAGCCTATAAGCTGCCTGAAAGACTTGAAATAAGGAATAATCTTCCCATAACTCCCGCAGGTAAAATTAGAAAGAACGAATTAAAAGCTGATATAGCAAAGAATTTAGGAATTGGAGTAAAATAGTAGAGGGATTAAAACTTTTTCAGAATATAAAAGGGTTTTCAAAGGGATGCAGTATCACGGCCACTCCCTGGGAAATCGATAATAAATCAAATGGCTATTTCACAAAGGAGTCCTGTCTCTTTTGGAATGAAACTCGATTCTTCAAGTAAAAAAATTAATGAATATTATCTTCTAAAAGATAAAGATTCATCAAACCACGTTGTAGTCAAAGATGACCCCTGCAAGGAAAACATACATGACGGTGGTGAAGTATTGTATACTGTGACCACCTGGTGCTATCCGGAAAAGGAATTCATAAAATTTCAAATACACCCTTTTCTAAACTTCATATCTCCTTTCTTGATCATTGATACCGGCTCATCGGGAAGGACGTCCTTGTTTTTTTTAACTGTATCCGGTCGAAGGAAGCAATTCCAGTAAAAGCCTCTTTTGATGACTCCGGCCTGAAGATATCATGGAAAACCCTTTTACCCTCAAGGCATAAACCTTTCTTCCCTGGGTCAGTTCGTCGGTCAATTCCAAGGTTTCTGTGGCCTCAGCTCTCCATGTCTCTGGATTTAGAACAGGGATT
>JAXHUS010000196.1:0-4807 GCA_034189305.1 Thermodesulfobacteriota bacterium
AGTATAAGCGATAGACCATAGACGGTAAGTTCATGGAGGATAAAATGACTCATGAAGATAGAGGTCATTATGCAAAAAAGCATTCCAGTGACACCCGGGTAGATGAAAAAATTGCAGAAACCGTAAAAAAAATGCAGGAGGATGGAAAACTCACCTGTTCTAAAGCCTTTAAAATTGTAAAAAAGCTTAAAGTTTCCCCCGGTGAAGTGGGAAGGAATGCAGATCTTTTAGAAATTAGATTATGCCAGTGTCAATTAGGATTATATGGCTATTATCCCCAGAAGAAAATCGTAAAACCTGCAAAAGAAGTTTTAGAGGAAATTACTGAGGCAATAGAAAAAGAAATTTCAAATGGAAAACTATCGTGCAAGTCGGTATGGAATATCGCTGAAAAACTGGATATTCCAAAAATGAAAGTCTCCTCAGCCTGTGAAAAATTGGGTGTTAAGATTGGACCTTGCCAATTAGGGGCATTTGGCTGATTTTTGTCTTTTATTTTAGAAAATCCCCGCTTCAACTCCAGCGGCGAGTGTTTGTCCCATTTCGTCCAAATCTTTAAGTATTTCTTGTGTAACCGGAGCAATAGCTCGAATAGGTTTTGCAACTTTTTTCCACCTGTAACCAGCGGCAATCCGTTCAATCTGGGTAATAGCCCCCCTGCCGTCATTGCCGGCACAAACAAATAACACATAAGGTAAATGACGAGTCTTTTCCTTTGCTTTGTTATAAGTTCTGTCAAAAAAATCCTTGATAGCTCCTGCCATGTATCCAAAATACTCAGGAGAACCTATAGCCAGGCCATTACACGAGTGAAGATCATATAAAGAAGCATCCTTTGCTTTCTTTACTATAATTTCAATACCTTCAATCTTTGCCGCGCCCTTTGACAATGTCCGGGCCATTTTTTCAGTATTTCCCGTTTGGGAATGATAAATTATAAGAATTTTTTTTATCTACTTTCCTCCATTTTTCTGCTTTTTTTATTTTCAGATTACGATTAGAAAGAATTTCTTACTATATTTTATACACAATATTGATAAAATAAGTAAAATGTTTTATAGAGTAAACTTTAATTCTTATTAATTCGAGAAATTATGGAATTATGAAACATTCATGTAATAAATTACACAAAGGAGTATGAAAATACTGAGTTCTAAATCCGAAATTCCAAAAAATATCAAACATCAAAATCCAAATGCTCGAAACATGTTTAGAATAGACTTTTATGAGGTATTATTTCAATAAGTTTTGAATTTTGGATTTGTTTAGGATTTAGAATTTTATAAGCAGTACGAGCAGTTATTTTGCGTTTTAGAAAGGTATTTTCAAGTGAAAGAAAAAGAAGAGGATAGGATCGGCATTCGTTATGAATATATTCCTCCGGAGGAATTTATAAACGAACAAAAAGCCGGCAGTATTGCCTGTTGCGACCTTCTGTCCACAGCCTACTATATACTTTTTGCGTCCATGATAGCAACAGGGCTAAATGCCCCATGGCTCATTTTAGTAGTTATGCTTTTTACTTTAGTGCTGAGATATTCCTATATTGAGTCGTGTTTGATCCGTTCGGGGGGAGTTTATGTGCTTGCATCTTTAGGGTTTAAGGGAACCCTGGCAAAGAAAGTAGGGGCTTCAGCTTTACTTATTGATTATGTGCTCACAGTAGCAATGTCCTCGGTAAGTGCCGGTTTTTATGGTACCAACCTTATAAATAAGCTTCTCACCTCGTCATTCCTATCCTGGTTGCCCTGCAGTAATTTTGAATCCAATCAAAGCATTAGATACCTGATAGCAGTTTTTATTGCTTTAATAATCACCACAATTTTTATAAGGCTGAATCTTACGGGGATAAGGGAGAGTTCTACCGTCTCTCAAATTATATTAAGAATAAATATAGTGGTTATAGGCCTTTGTTGTTTGCTTGGTGTTTATACGGTAATAAGGAAAGGAATTCCCCTTCCGCCTTTTCATATAAAGGGTCTTAATACCGATACTTTCTGGTGTGTACCGGAAAATTTCTTTTTATCCTTTGGACTTTTGACAAAGATAATACTTGAGGTTGTAAGGCAGTTTGCCAATTCAGTCCTCGCCCTTTCCGGTTTTGAGAGTATGGGACAGATAGTGGAGAAAATTGAAACGCCGAAGGTTAAAAATACAAAAAGGGCTTTTATTTTACTTACACTGCCGCCTGTGATTTTAACTACTTCCAGTGCATTTTTGGGTATCATGATTATGAAATTTAAAATGGTTAATGGAATGCCTGCCCTTGAATACTACAGGGAAGCTTTGCTGTGCGGACTTGCCAGGTATGTAATAGGGGGGGGGGTATGGCTTGAAGTAATTACTACTTTTGCGGGTCTGTTAATTCTGTGTGGGGCTGTAAATACTGCTATTGTTGGTGGTGTTGGTACAATAAACAAAATGGCTGCCGATAGAACCCTCCCCATGTTTTTAATGAAACGGAATCGGCATAATATAACCACACGCAGTATTGTACTCTTTGGTTTTATATGCATTCTGGCTATTATTTTTTCAAAGGGAAATATGGCTTATCTTGCGGAAGCTTATGCCTTTGGTGTCATTTTAGCAATGGTTGTTGAGGTTCTTTCGGTCATTAAAATAGGCTTTGTGGGAGATGCCACCCGTTCCCAGGAAAATATTTACCGGGCTCCAGGCCTTGTTGGGAAAGTAAGTCTTATGAATATATTTAACCTGGGAGTTCTTCTTCTTGTTTTTGCAACTAACCTTCTTACTAAAGAAATTGCAACCAAAGTTGGAGTCACGGCAACTGTATCTCTGGTAACCTTTTCTTATTTGTATGACTATATCAGAACAAGAATAATGAAGCAAAAAACAAGGGCAGGAGTCACAACTTTAATTAAAGAAAATATTTATAGTGAAGAGCTTGAGGATATAGCCAGAGAATTTATTGGCAGGATAGTTTATCTGGTGTCGATCGCAAGACTGAATCCCTTCCCTCCACAACTACAAGCCGCCATAGAAGAAGCAAAATATAACAATGCCACTATTATTATTCTGAGCATTTTAGAGGAAAGGAATCTTAAGTTTCAGAAGGAACTTCTTCAGTTTGTCCGTATAAAATCCCCTGAGTTGGGAATAAAACTCCCTGTGATTATATCCAAAGTAAAATCACAAGAAAGCATTGCTGCGTCGGAAATTGCAATGACTTTAGCCTTATGTGCCAATGTATTTACAGCAAAATGTGTTTTTTTAGGGAATCCCGAAAAGTATCACGAACTTCCACAATTAATAAAGTATTATGATCCTAAAATAGTAATAAAAGTAATTATCTAAAACATTATGTGCTGACGGAAATCAATTATCTTGACAAATGAATAAAAATCATTTGTAATAATAACTTAGTTTCTTAACCTTAAAAAAGAAGACAATTTATGTTTGAAAGTTTAACTGAGCAACTTAATCTGATTTTTAAAAATCTTCGGGGACATGGAAAACTTTCTGATGAAAACATAAAGGAAGCCCTCAGGCAAGTTAAAATTGCCCTTTTGGAATCGGATGTAAATTTTAAAGTTGTAAAGGACTTTATTGAGAGTATCAAAAAAGAAGCAGTGGGACAGGAGGTTAAACAAAGCCTGACCCCGGCTCAGCAGGTTATAAAGATTGTCCATGGGGAACTGGTAAACTTAATGGGGGATAGATCTTCCGGGCTTAATTTATCCGGTAGCCCTTCCGTTATCATGTTGGTGGGATTACAGGGATCCGGTAAAACAACAACAGCAGGAAAGCTTGCACGGCATTTAAGGGAATTAAATAGAAAACCATTGTTAGTTCCTGCCGACGTTTATCGCCCTGCTGCCATCTGGCAGCTTCAAAAATTAGGAAATGATCTGGGAATTGATGTTTTTGAAAGTAATCCAGAAAAAAAACCTTTAATGATATGCCGGGAATCTATTGCTAAGGCGAGAAGTGATTCATATAATGTTGTAATTATAGATACTGCCGGAAGGCTGCAAACGAACGTCGAATTGATGAATGAACTAAAAGAGATTAAGGATAATATCCATCCTAGAGAGACAATTCTTGTAGCAGATGCTATGACCGGTCAGGATGCAGTAAATATCGCTTCCAATTTTAATAAAGAGCTTGATATAACAGGGATAATCCTTTCAAAACTTGATGGAGATGCCAGAGGTGGAGCAGCGCTTTCTATAAGGGCTGTTACGGGTAAGCCCATAAAGTATGTTGGGATAGGAGAGAAACCGGATGCTTTAGAGGTTTTCCATCCTGACAGGATGGCTTCCCGTATTATGGGAATGGGAGATATTCTTACACTGATTGAAAAGACTGAATCTGCATTTGATGAGAAAAAAGCCCTAGAAATGGAAAGGAAAATCCGTAAAAATGCCTTTACTTTAGAAGATTTTAGAGATCAGTTAGTCCAGGTAAGGAAAATGGGGTCTTTGGAACAGATAGTTAAAATGATCCCCGGGCTTGATACAAAAGCTTTAAAGAATACCCAGCCCTCTGAAAAAGAGCTGATTAAAATTGAGGCAATCATCAATTCTATGACGAAAAAGGAGCGGCAAAATCATTCAATAATTAACGGAAGCAGAAGAAGAAGGATAGCAAAGGGGAGTGGTACAAAAGTTGAGGATATAAATCGTTTGCTTAAACAATACGGACATGCCCTGAAGTTAATGAAAAAATTAAATAAAGGATTTAAGGGGGCCAGAGGATTTAAGGGAATGGGTAACATTTCCAATCTTTTTAATGTATAAATTTACAAATATAAGGAGGTAAGGAAGAAATTGGCTGTAAAGATTAG
>JAXHUS010000197.1:0-4339 GCA_034189305.1 Thermodesulfobacteriota bacterium
CTTATGTAGCTGTACCATAATCTAAAACCTCCTTTTTTGGTTTTAGAATATAGCTTTTAGGAGTTCACTTTTAATTTTTAAATCCTATAAAAACAGTTCACTTTTAATTTTTAAATGACATCCAATGAATGATTACTTGACAAATATTCTGAAAAATATTAAGAAAAATGACACTGGCTATTTATTCTGTAATAAGAATGGCAAGCCTTATAGAAATGTAAGAAAATCTTTTGATTCAGCCTTGAAGAAGGCAGAGATAAGTAATTTCAAATTTCATGATTTACGTCATACATTCGCATCTAATTTGGTAATGGCTGGAGTTGATTTAACTATTGTAAAAGAGTTGTTGGGACATAAGGACGTAAAGATGACTTTGCGATATTCCCACCTTTCACCTAACCATAAAAAGTCAGCAACAGAAGTAATTGGAAATATAATGGACACCTATATGGACACCAGAGATAAATCAAAATTCATTCATATTAAAAATGCCGGCGTAGCTCAGGGGTAGAGCAACTGATTCGTAATCAGTAGGTCAGTGGTTCAATTCCACCCGCCGGCTTTAATAAATTTTGATATTTAAGACAGTACAAAAAGGTTGGGTAATGAATGGCAAAGTTATCAATGAAATGTTTAAAATGTAACAGCAGATTGAGTGTTGTTACATCTTGAAATGGTTTGTATTTGCTCTGCAGGTCATGCGGATCAAAATTTCCCTTAAATGAGTACGCTGACAAAATAGACAGTGATTTTGAAAAGGAAGTTGCAAATATAAACTGTGACAGGTTTTAAAGTAGAAATATATTTATAGTTTTAATAAATAGGAAAAATGTGTGAATTCTGCCATAAGCATGCCGATGGAAAAAAATGGTATTTAGAGGCAAGAAATTATAGTGAGGAACTGGCCTGTGATATTAAACGTCAGAAATTTTTACTTGGACTTTATAAAAAAGAGAAAAAGGTAATTCCCCGTTATTATGATATTGTTAAAAATTTAGCTGATAAACCCAGAATATTTCAATCTATATTTAAATTCTTTTTTACCAGGGAGTTAAAAAAGAAACACTTTGGTCAGATAGTACCATGGGAGGATCTGGAAAAAATATTTGAAATAACCAATTCTATATATCTTTTACCATGTCTATGTCGTAGGGTTTCCATAGGAAAGGATAAATATTATTGTTTGGGAATTACAGTATCACCCGAAAGGCTCCCTTTTACAGACGAATTAGTTGACGGTTATTTGAGTGGTCCCGATGGAAAGGGACTGGAGAAGCTGGATAAAAAATCGGCCATTAAATTAATCAAAGACTTCGAAAAGGAAAGTCTGGTACATTCTATCTGGACTTTTCTAACTCCCTTTATTGGGGGAGTTTGTAATTGTGATCGCTCTGACTGCCTGGCCATGCAGTTTAATGTTGTTTATGAAACAAATGTAATGTTTCGCGGTGAATATGTGGCCCGGATTGATTGGGATAAATGTAACGGCTGCCGCAACTGTATTCAATTTTGCCAGTTTGGAGCCCTGTCATTCAGCGCTTCCCAAAAAAAGGTTTATATTGATATCTTAAAATGTTTTGGCTGTGGAGTTTGTCGGGTTGGCTGTCCTCAAGAAGCTATTTCTTTAAAGGATCGAACCGGTGTTCCCAGGGTTGCCAATCTTTGGTAATATCATCTATTACATATTTTTGTGAATGATTATTATTATAGTTTTTACACAAATATTACAAATTTTATAATCTATGGAGTAAAGGTATGTCAAAAGTTTATGAAGGTGAATACTCTATTTCCGAATTTCAATCAATTTTGATTTCGCGTCAGATTAAACCGACGGATAAGGTTGTCGGCCCCGGATTTTACAATGATGTTGTTTATAACGGAGCACTTTTAGCTATGAAACTCCATGCTCCTAATACCCTTTATTTATCAGGTATCGGCTGGTCAAGCCTGGTTCATGCAAAATTGCCAAGGCATACACCTATGTATATACCTTTTGAATATCGATTCATATCTATTTGCGAAAAGATTGTAAGGGGACATGATGAAGTGCAGTTATCGGCGGGAGGGCCGAGACAGCACTGCAATGTTTTTTTCCTTGGTGCAATGCAGGTGGATAAATATGGGAATCAGAATCTTTCAATTAGGGGGAGTATTGATAAGCCTATCTTTAGAGGCCCAGGAATCATTGGACTCCAGACCTTTGCAACTTATATGGACAGATATTATATTTATACAAGGAATCATGATACCAGGACATTTGTAGATGAAGTGGATTTTATTTCCGCTCCCGGTTACAAAAACAAGCATGGTGACAGAAAAAGCTGGAATTTTGAAAAGTACGGCTGGAGCCCGAATGGTCCTGCGGAGATTATAAGTCCCATTGCTGCTATGGATTTTCATGAAGAGACAAAACTTATGAGAATAAAATCCGTCCATCCGGGTCATACTGTCGATGAGGTTGTGGAAAAGACCGGTTTTGATATTATTGTTCCGGACAATATTCCTTTTACAGATCCTCCAACAGAAGAGGAGATTGTCAATTTAAGAACCCAGATTGACCGGATGGGGGCTTTGAAGAGATTGCATGACCTGTAAGTGCCTTAAGTGAGCTAAAGTTTAAAGTACCTAAAGCTATTATTTAAAATGAAAATTCCTATGCTATTAAATCTAATAATAATTAAAGCAGGAGGTAAAGATGAATAGACTGAAAATTGGCAGGATTGCTAAGTTTTTCTTTTCTTTAATACTGATTTTTCTCATTTTAGACGTACATCTTTCTTTTAGCCGGCCGGTTCAGGATAATAAAGGGAAAGCTGTTCTTATTATTGCAAATTCTAATTTCAGGGATGAAGAACTATTTGAAACTAAAGATGTAATAGAAGATAGCGGCGTGACGGTAACTGTTGCATCAGATTCATTAAAAACTGCCGAAGGAATGCTTGGCGGGGAGACAAAACCTGATATAACAATAGAAACAGTCGAAGTTGAGGATTATGATATTGTGGTTTTTGTAGGAGGAAGGGGAGCGACTATATACCTTGACGATCTTTTAGCCCACAGGATTGCAAAAAAAGCTGTTTCAGGGAATAAAGTGTTGGGGGCGATCTGTATCGCCCCGCTTATACTCGCAAATGCAGGGGTGATAAAAGAGAAAAGGGTTACTTCATGGCCGGGTGTTTGTGAAAAAATAATAGAAAAAGGAGCAAATTGTACTGGAAACAGCGTTGAAATAGATGGAAATATTGTCACCGCAAATGGCCCAAAAGCAGCTAAAGCATTTGGAGAAGCCCTTTTAAAGGTTTTTTTTAAAACAGAAAATTAAGTTAATGTCCATGGTCTATCGTGTATGCTGCTCGTTACGTTCTAAGGCTATCGGTTATGTCATTCCTCAATAACAGCAGGCTTAAGCCTGTTGTTGACTAAACCTGAGCACCAAAACGAGTTGTGCAACCCTAACCCTTTGACGAATATTTGCAAGCTATCAAAAGAAAATTCCTATACTATTAAAATAGGCTTTTCTGTTTTGTATTATTATAGTTTTTCCCAAGATGTTCGTAGGTAAGTTTTGTCGCTACTCTTCCCCTTGGAGTTCGTTGTATGAAACCTTCCTGCAGCAGATACGGCTCATAGACCTCTTCTAGGGTGTCTTTTTCTTCACTTATCGCCATTGCAAGACTATCAATTCCCACCGGTCCTCCGTTAAATTTCTCGATTATCGTCGAAAGAAGCTTACGGTCCATAAGATCCAGACCAAGTCTGTCAATGTCCAATAATTTAAGCCCTCCTCTTGCTACTTCTTTTGTTATTATTCCGTCTGCCCTAACCTGAGCATAGTCCCTGACCCTCCTCAAAAGACGGTTTGCAGTTCGGGGAGTCCCCCTTGACCTTCCGGCTATTTCTGCTAATCCGTCCGATTCGATAGGAATACTTAATATTTTTGCTGAACGGTTGATAATGATTTCTAACTCTTCAGGTTTATAGTAATCAATGCGAAAGATTATTCCAAATCGTCCCCTGAGTGGAGAGGTAAGAAGACCTGCCCTTGTGGTTGCACCTACCAGTGTAAATTTTGGTAAATCGAATTTTACTGTTCTGGCACCTGGTCCCTGACCGATAATAAAATCAAATTTAAAGTCTTCCATTGATGGGTATAACTTTTCTTCAATCAGGTGATTAAGACGATGAATTTCATCTAAAAACAGAATATCCCCTTCCTTTAAATTGGTCAGGATTCCGGCTAAATCACCGAGTTTCTCAATTACCGGCCCGGCAGTGGCATTTATATTAACATTCATCTCGTGGGCGATTATATTTGCCAGGGTTGTCTTTCCCAGACCGG
>JAXHUS010000198.1:0-5093 GCA_034189305.1 Thermodesulfobacteriota bacterium
GATCAGGATGCTCTTTTTGAGCAATGTTAAAACCGGTAGAAGCATCATTGGCAGATAGAGTAAAATAATTAAGGTCCTCAAGGAGGGTTTTTAAATAAACAATAACATCAGGTTCATCATCGATTATAAGAATCCTCCCCTTTGACGCATTCTTCATAACCGGTTCATAACTGTAAATATTTTCAATTATAAATTAAATCATGGGCCATTCGATGAACGGTTCTTTAATATCAACCATAGCGTTTACAATAAATTCAACAAGACCTGTATAATGAATACCTGCTTTCTCCCATACTTCATAATACTCTAATAAATCCCTCAACATACCTTTACAGTTGGAACAGGGAGCACACACCATTTTTTTAATATCCGGATCAATCTCATTCTGAAATGCCTCCAGGACCTGTTTCATCTTCATCCTTCCTGAAATATTATATTTCCAGTCCGGGAAATTAATTGAAGGCATAATTGCAAATCCACTGCCACCTCCACAACAATAATTATAAACTCCATGGGGCTCCATCTCCCTGAACTTGGGTGCAATTTTTCTCAAAATTCTTCTCTGGGGTTCCACTACTCCCATTAGCCTCACCATGTTACACGGATCATGCAACGTAACCGGCATATCATTTTTTGAAGGATCAAGCTTTACTTTATCATTCATTACAATATCTTCAAATAAGGCCATACAGCTCTCACGGGGAATATTAAGCTCCTTATTCAAAACCCTGTCGGCAATAACGGAAATGGCCTTATGGGCATGTCCACATTCTCCCACCACTATCTTCTTTACACCAAGTTGTTTTGCGATTTGGGCATGTTTTATGGCTACCCTTGCAAGCTGAACATCATCATACCATAACCCGTAGTTCACTCCATCATAGCCGACTATCTCACTGGAAATAGTATAATCAACTCCCGCGGCATCAAAAAGGATAGCAAAGGCTTCAGGGTTTTCAGGCCATGAAAGATACTCTCCTGCATTATGAATTAAAAGGATTTCCGACCCTTTTTTATCTATAGGAAATTTAATTTTTTTACCGACTTTTTCCTCCATTTCATCTTCTAAAAATTCCAGGGTATCAACAAAGGCTTGTTTAACCATTCCGGTGCTTGAGCCAACTTGCAGGTGTTGAACCGATCCCTTTGCATGTATCTCAACTGGTGCAATTCCTAATTCCTGGCTAAAGAGTTTTCTTAACTCGTGGGTAATTAAACCATTATCCACACCAATGGGACATGTCTGAACACACCTTCTGCAAAGGGTGCAACGATATGCAAGTTCCACTAATCTCATAACAGTGGTGTAATTAAGCTCAATATCATTTCCTGTTAATTTAGCCATAAAGTCAGGTTGATTTTTTAAATATTTATTTACAATTCTTCTTAAAACTTCCGCGCGATATGTGGGTCGATAAATCTCTTTTTTTCCGCTGGAAACATAAACCGGACATGCATCATTACAGGTCTGGCACTTAGCACAGTACTCTAATGAAAGGGTTAATGGTTTTAAAAATGTCCAGTTATTTTCTTTTGTTAAAAGCTTTTTTAAGCCTTCAAGAAATTTCTTAACAAATTGTTCCTGTTCTTCTTTGCTTTCTATTTTTTGAAGACCTAAAGCAACATGCCCGTCTAAAGAGCACTCAAGCCTGTTTCTTTGATCCTCTGTAACCTGTTTCAATTCCTTTTGAGAATCCCAGTCCTCATAGGGATGGGGAAGTTTCATAAATTCCTTTGGATCAAGTTCCACCAATTGTCTTGATGGTTTGCTTATGTCCTGTACTTTTACTTTATTTTTTTTCATTTTCCTCTACTCCCTTTGTAGCTGTTTCACTCCATTTTGTCCCCGTATGAATATGGGGAGCTGACCAGTCTTGAACATAGCCCAGTGCCTTATCCACCCTGGCTTCTATTGCACTCCCCTTTAAATTTGGTTCATCCTCCCATTTAATTTTATCCCACATTAAATATTTGGCAAACATATGGGTCATATGGGTAAATGGGAAATAAATCAGAAAAAGGGATAGAAGCACTATGTGAATTATAAACATTGGATTAGGTGAAACTATTGGATTGAATGTAATAAGGCCGTTAATATACACCCTTGCTGCAATTAAACCTTTATCATAAAGTATTAAAGATATTAACCCGCTTGCCATAATTAACAATATAAAGATCAAATTAAAAAAATCTTTAGGCGAGGTAAACCCCTCCAACTCTTCAGAAGTGGATCTTCTTATTAATAACCCTATGGATCCGAATATTCCAAGGATAAAACCTATTCCAAAAAATATGATAGCAAGCGATTGAACAATTTTTATTATGAATAAATCAGAGGATAAATTTATATAAGAGGTGAGGACTGAACCTATAAGGAGAAGAATAAAACCGCCGATATAAAGGTACAGACCAAAGTGGAAAGGAAATGAAAATATCCAGAGTTTTCTATTATCATGATAAAGGGCTTTTATAAACAAAATCTCCGGAATCATAAATTTCAGTTGACCTATAAGAGTTTTCTCCCGTGGTTTTGTCCACCAGTTTAGGTCTTCAAAATAAGACCCCCCATGAGGACGTCCTTTTTCATGGGGGATTGGATAGAGTTCCCACCTTAAATTTATCGGCATTGTAAAATATTTTATGGCCTTTGACAATAAACCAAGAAAAAGTACTATAACGGCAGAATAATTTAAAATTTGTAAAAAACTTATTTTTTCCATTTGACCTCTTTCTCTTTTAGATTTTTTTAATTATACTTGACACATAATTTTAATATAGTAAATTAATTACTTGTACCTAATCAATTATGACAATAAAATTAAATGTTATAATTATCTTCCATTAAGAAGGAAAAGTTTAATATTTTTTTATTTATTTTGTCAATATTATTTGTCAATTTTAGTGAACTGATTTTTTTAATCTTTTCCTTGAAACCCAAAAATGCAAACGCATTTTTGGATTAATTCATGGTCGAATTAATAATTGATTTTATGGAATTATGAAAAAAGTTAATGACGAAGAAGGCGATTATTTCAATACTTTCATTATTTTATCCATAGATTTCGTTAAACTATTCAATTGCTCTTTTGAGAGGGGCTCACCAAAACCTGCATAATGAATTATCGGTTCATGGGGATCGGTAATTGGTATCCATTTCCCATCGCTATAATTTTGATAAAAGCAGTTATATTCGGATCCATCAATAACAGGAATGATCCCCTTTATATTTTCAATTTTTTCATTTTTTAACCAGGTTAAATTGATTTCGCCATTTTTAATTTGATCTACAATTTCCGTTGCATGACAGGCATTGCATTTTCTACCGTCCTTCATAATTGAATGGCTGAATTGTGGGGCAAACATAAGAAATGTCTTATTCCCATTTACAACAAAGGTTTGCATATTTGCCGCCGTTACTTTACCATTATAGTTCATGAGAAATGTCCAGCCGGAAACTTTAATAGCCGCTCGTTCACCTTTTTTAACAAGGGAATCAAAATGGCAATTTGTACAACTGACGACATGACGCACATGGCATGATTTGCATTCAAGTTTCTCATCGTGAATTTTGTGGGAAACACTTTGTTTAATGGACTCATGACATTTCTCACATTTAGTATCCATAACGCCTTGCTGCTTCATGGATTTATACTCAACGCCGTCACCATGCATCTCTCTTGCTGTATGACACTCAGTGCACTGCATCCCTTTTGCAAAGTGCACATCTTCTTGATTCGCTGATTTGTCAATCTTCTTAATCAAAGCTTCCCTTTTATGGCAGTTTAAACAGACTTTCTGATTTCGGGCGGCTTTTGTTGAGTATGTAGCCTTTCCATCTGCCTCGGTTTTGTGGCATTCATCACACGATTTTATGTGGCAGTTCTTACAGCCAAGTTTGGAATAAGGAATGCCTGTAAGGATTTCTAAGCCGCCGTTAGCCCTGTCATACCAGTAAGCCATACCCCTTGAGGTATAATGCAGGCTGGAAAGGAAAAAACAATCTTCCTTATTGATTTCCTGGGAGTATGCACCACTATAAAATCCAGCAGAAATAAAACAAGTAGCTATTATTATGATTGACAATATCTTTTTCATAACATACTCCTTTCATATTTATCGTTATTGTCAAATTTTAAGTCGATTCTACTTCCACTGCCGGTAAAACCGGAAATATCGTCACACATGCTCTGTAACTGATTACTAATGCAGAAACTAGACCAATAGTAAGCATAAATTCACCAATAGCCGGAACATAGGCTTTTTCTGCATAAGGAGGTTGATAAGCAATAAAAAATACTGTAGCACGATTCAATACAACCCCTATAATATACATGGCTGCGGCTGTAAATAATAGTCCAGCAGAATTTCTAACCCTGGGGGATATGAACATAAAAAACGGGATTATTGTTAAAATACCAAACTCAAGACAGAACATAAAAGAAGATGCTGACCCATCAAAAAGATAAATGTAACTTCCCCTATAAACCATATCACCAATTTTTAAGAGGATATATATTCCTAAAAGATATGGGCTTAATTTAGCAAGGGGGCTTAGAATTTCCATTTCCGGTTTGCGGCCAAAAGACCTGGAGGCAATCATCGATTCAAAAACCACCATTGGATATCCTATTGCAATGGCTGAGGAAAGAAAAAATAAAGGAGACAAATATGACCAGTATAAAGGATGCATTTTATAAGGCGCTATTACCATAAGA
Source organism: Thermodesulfobacteriota bacterium (assembly GCA_034189305.1). Lineage (GTDB taxonomy): Bacteria > Desulfobacterota > WTBG01 > JAXHUS01 > JAXHUS01 > JAXHUS01. The sequence continues at coordinate 4,716 of JAXHUS010000198.1, forward strand.
GTACCAAGTGATGATTGATGCAGACATGATAATACAATTCCTGCAATTATAAAAATAAACATGGTTTTATCAAGTATTTTATTTAGGTATCTCAAAATATCATCAATGGGCTTATTTAGAGCGGAAAAAATTCCTGGAAGGTTTACTTTCCCAATAAATCGTTCAGCCACAATAGGTAAAAATTCAATATATAACACATGTAAGTATATAGCCACACACATGCCCACTTCAAACAAAACCGAATTACCCTGCCACATCATTGGAAGCACCGGATGCCAGATGTTATACCATCTGCCTATATCAAATATTAATCCAATAACGACAAATGTATATCCAAACATTGCTGTAAGAAGCGCCGGTCTTATAACAGAATGGAAA
>JAXHUS010000199.1:0-5241 GCA_034189305.1 Thermodesulfobacteriota bacterium
GGATGTACCGCCGCTCTTAATCATAACGGCGCCCTGACTAGAGTTGCCGAAAATTATTGAACCATCGTATGAATAAAGATTAACACCTGTTCCGGCGGCCTCATTATTAGAGCATGCTTTTACAGTTACCCCCTGGGCATTTTTTACCCTGAGATAAACCGCGGTATTTGCTCCTCCTGTAAGGGTAACAAGCATTCTTTCCGTACCGTTAGTTGATCCAATGGAATTTACTCCTTTTTTCTGACCTGCTGTAATTGAAACGCCTGTTAAGGATGGGCTGGTGCCTGAAATTCCATATATCTGGCTGTTGGTAGCCTTTTGATAAACAGCACCGTAAGCATTCATAATTTCTGGATCACCAGCTTCCTGCATAGTAGTACCTGCAAGCCTTATCCCATAGCCGCCCTGATAATTCACACCACTGGGCGCATACAGGTGAAGCAGCGTTTTATCACCGGTTGTTTTTGTGGATGCATTATAATCCAGGTCAGCATAAGCAGCACTTGTAATCCGCACATTGCTGCCATTATAAATAGCAAACGTGGGGGTAGCGGCCAGTTGCAAATTAGCAAGCTTAAGGCCCTTAGAGTATGTTCCAGTAGTTCCATTTATGGCAACGTTAAAATATACATCGACCTGACTGCTGGAAATTAACTTTGCAGTTTTTATTTCCGGTCGATCAAGACAACTTATTTCCCCTTTAGAGTGATTAGTACTGTCATTAACGGTAACGGTCATAGTGGCTTTAGAAGTGTTTTTTGTGGCAGCCTGGGCGGTATCCGAAGTTGGAACCAGCCTTAATTTGCTCAAAGAAATCGTTAGAGAAGAATTTCCAGGCAATGTAGCGGGGGCTACTATATATACGGTTGTTATTTCACCTTTAGTATTTTTTTCAACCTCGGGAAGCAAAGCTGAACCAGCCCATACACCAGGCTGATATCCCGTAAGTATATCATTGGTAAATGCTCCTTCCACATCAGCTTCGGTTGTTGAGGCGCCAAGGGCACCACTGCACCATTGCAACCCATCCGGCGCGGTTAACTTCAACCTTGAGCCGGGATTCAAAGCCGTATCGGTTGAGAGTCCTGTGCCCTGAATATACAGGGTTCCTGCGGTCCATGCAGTAGCGGTTCCAACCACAACGTCACTGGAAACCAAGGTATCATTCGGCAAAGTAACAATAGGCGTACCGGAAACATCCACTGTAACAGCAGATATTCCAATAGAAGCACTAAACATTGCAAAAACAAATATTAATGCCCCCAAAAACATCTTCAATTTAAACGAACTCTTTTTCATCCCTTTCTCCTTTCTATTAAAAAATTTATAAATTATTTTAATTAACCCTTTAAATAGATATCTAAAAATTTAAAATTTCTATCTTTGTCGACTAAATCACCACCTCCTCCTTTTAATAATTTTAAATTTGTTAGAAGCAATTTCTTTTTCAATTTTTTAGGCTTTTTGGTTATTAAATTGTTAAATGCCTTATCATATTTGTTTCTACAGATTTACACTATATAAAATATTTGTCAAGAGTTTTTTTTTAAACTTTATAAAAATTAATTCACTTAATTAATTTTTATTAAAATCTGAGAATGAAAACACTCATGTTTAACAAATCATTAAAACTGGACTGAAGCATCAAGTTTTTTTATATTAATACTAAAGTCCATCTGAAAGAAACTAACTTGGGAGTTTCTATTCCATCCATTTGCATTTGTTCAGTATTTAATCACTCAACAGGCTATTAATTAAATATAGTTAAATTAATATTAAATTGCCCTGTTTTTGTCAAGCCTTTTATTTAATGTTTTTTAAATTTTTTTTCATGGAATGATTTTTATTTATATTTTTCAGTATCTTATATACTTCATCCTTTTCCTTCATGTCAGGCTTTAATTCTAACGATTTCTTCAGATTCAACATCGCTTTTTTATGATCCTTGATATTTTCATAATACAAAAGGCCTACGTTTAAATAGGGTAAATAATAGTTACTGTCACATGAAATCGCCTTTAAAAACTCTTTTTCCGCCGGTTTAAATTTTTTTTGATGGTACAATACCGAACCTAAATTATTATGAATATCGGCTGAAAATGGTTTTTTCTTTAGGGCTGCACGGAAATTTTTTTCCGCCTCCGTTAATTTTTTTTCACGAAAATAGATCTGGCCAAGATTATTATGGGCATCAGAAAAATCCGGATCAAGCTTTAAGGCAAGGAGAAAATTTTCTTGTGCCTTAATAAGGGCATTTTCTTTAAATAAAATACTTCCCAGTAGATTATAGTTCTCTTTCAAAGCTTTATTCCCGGCAATAATTTTTAATAACTCCCCTTTAGCTTTTGCAAAAAAACCTTCCTTGTAGTACGCATTTGCAAGGATGTTTCGATAATAGGTTGATTCCGGATTTTTTTCCAGTATTATCTCTGCATGGACAATGGTATTTTCCATATCGCCCTTATTAAAATACGCATTAACCAGATTTTCCCGTATTTTAATATTGGAAGGTTCCTGCTGTAAAGCGCTATTTAATTCGTGTATAGCTTTTTTATATTTTCCACTTTTTATATAGGCCCATCCCAGGTTATTTTTTACCTGTACATTTTGGGGGTCAAGATTCTTTGCCTTATTATAAGAATCTATGGCCGGATCTATCTTGTTCCACATTATATATGCCTTGCCAAGCTTGATATACCCCTCGACTGATTCAGGATTTTTTTTCAGCAGTCTTTTTAATATGTTAACGGCCTTTTTATAATTATCTCTTTGTAAATAGATATCGCTTAAATTAAAATATGGATCTTCAAGTAAAGGATTGAGTTTGATACTGGTCTTAAATTGCCCTGCAGCAGCATCAAAAAGACCTTTTACCTGGAGGGCGGAGCCATAATTATTACGGAGAGAAGCAACATCAGGAGATAATAGGATGCCTTTTTTTAAATATTCTATTGCTGTGTCATATTCTCCTTTTTTAAAAAAAATTAACCCGATACTTTCATAGGGTTCATAAGAATCAGGTTTAATTTCGTTCGCTTTATTAAAATAGATTAAAGCCTCTTTATAATTTTTAAGTTTGTCAAATATAAGACCAATATTGAAATATGCCTTAAAGTTATCAGTCCCGTATATAATCGAATTTTTATATTGTTCCAGCGATTTATCGTATAAACCCTTTTTATAATAAGCAACCCCCAGGTTTAAAAAACTTATCTCATTAGGGTAAGTTCTTGATGAATGACCCCACAAAGAGATGCTGTTCGACCAGACTTCATTTTGTTTAAATGTTAAAACACCAAAAAAGATAAGGATAGAAAATAAAATCGTCTTTTGCAACCTTACATTATGGACAAGTTTAGAAACAAACAAAATCAAGAAAAAAGAGAGGGCAAAGGATGATAAATAGATATATCTATCCGCCATCTGGGTACTTATGGGCACTATATTGGATGTGGGAAGAAGATTTATTCCATACCAGAGGGAAAAAAACAGAATAAACCTTCCCTCTCTCATTTTTTTAACGGACATTGCAATTCCAGTTAAAATTATTATATTTGCAATCAAACTTAAGAAATAGGGCGCATCGAAAAAGGATTCCGCCGGGGGGAAACCATAGCGTGAACTTAAATTAAAAGGGAAAAAAAGCTTTACAATATATAAAACCATGATTAAGTTCATGACAAAGGCGGTTTTTGTAAAACTTCCGTAAGGATATGAATGCAATGAAGTGCCTGCCTTAAAGATGAAATAGTGTACAATAATTAACATGGGAATCCAGAAAGGAAAATATAATGCAATGCGGTGTAAAAGTTCCTTCCCATTAAATTTTTTAAAGAAACAAAGGTCATAACAAAGGATAATCAGCGGAAATGTTATAGCCATGGGTTGAGAACATAACGCCAGGTAATAGGCGATTAATGCCGCCAAATAGTAGCCAATTCGGGCACTTCCTTTGCTTATGGATGAAAAACGACAATAAAAATAAAAGGACAGGAAATAAAAAAAGCTCAAAAGGACGAACTTTCGACCGGACAGCCATACAACCGCTTCAACATGAAGGGGATGAAGGGCAAAGATTAAAGCGGCAGAAAGTGCATAGAAATTTTTATGGGGATACAAATTTTGTTTTAAAAACGATGTCTTGTCCAACAATATAATAAAGACAAAATATATGGAGATGCATGTTAATATATACCAGAAAAGATTTTGTATATGATACCCAAAGGGATTCTTTTCCCAGAGGGAATAATCCACGGCATAAGCAAACTCCCTTAACGGCTGATATGTGCCGCCGCCCCTTAATTTGAACATATTATATATGCTTTTAAAATCAAGGTATCTTGGAGAATAGCACATACCGTCATCCCAGTTAACAAATTCATTACTAAAAGTGTTGGAAAAACAAGTTAAACAAACTAAAATAATGATTGATAGATATAATATATTTTTCATTTTTGGTAATGTCCGCTTTTAGTGGTCAGTTGTCCGTTGAAAAAATTAACACAACAAACTACGGACAACTAACAACCGACATTTCTTTATCTTTCATTTTTTAACTTTTCAATTAACACCTTAATATCTTCTTTGCCTGTCTGGTCAGGGGCAAGGGCCAGGCTTTTCTTTAAGTATTCCAATGCTTTGGGGTTATTATTGAGTTCAAAATATATGACCCCTGCATTTTTATAAGAATTTGCATGGTCCGGTGAAAGTTCGATCATTTTTTTAAACTCGGTTAAGGCCATTATCTTATCATTTTTTCTATAATAAAGATTCCCAAGAGAATAATGGGCAATAGCAAAATCCGGATCTATTTCTATTGATTTTACGTAATATTTTAATGCTAAATCCAATCTGTCCTGTTTATAATAGATATTACCGATGTTATTGTAAACCTCGGGAGAATCCGGCCTTAATTCCTTTGCCAGGTTATAAAATTCTAAAGATTTCTCTATATCATTATTTCCTTTATATATAACCCCTAAATTTATCAATGATTCGTATTTTTGCGTATCATTATCAGAATTTTTTATAACCCACAAAAACTCCTTTTTTGCTTTTTCCCAATCCTTTACCGAAAAATAAATATTCCCCAGATTGAAATGCGCCCCCTCATGATCCGGTTTCATTCCTATAACCTTCTTGTAAAAAACCTCCGCCTCCTCAGGACGATTTTGTTCCTGATAAAAGCTTCCCAAATTAAGATATGCAAGATCCGTCGGATACTTCGCTACTGCATCGGCC
>JAXHUS010000002.1:0-3717 GCA_034189305.1 Thermodesulfobacteriota bacterium
TGCATCGGCCCATAGGGTTCCACTGTTTCTCCACACTCTATTCCTGTTTAAGGTTAAAATTCCCAGAATAATAATGCAAAAAAAGGTAATGAATAAACTATATCTATTTTTAAATATTGTTCCGGAAGCCACAATTAATATGCAGAATGAAAAGGATGAGATGTAGATATACCTGTCGGCCATTTGAGTACTGATGGGAATTACATTGGAAGTAGGGAGAAAACAGATAAAAAACCAGAGTATTGAAAATAAAATTAACTTTTTATCTTTTTTAAAAGATACAATGGCACAAAATATTACTATTATAACAAAGATTATGGACAGGAATACGGAAGGATTTAATAGTGAAGTAGGTGAAGGAAAAGCATAGCGGGCACATAAATTAAAGGGCATTAATATTTTTATTATATATAAAGAAAATACCTTTAGCATTAAAAGAATTGTGAGATAAAAACTTCCGACGGGATATGAGGGAAAGGCAGTGCCTGCCTTAAAAGCAAAGTAAAAAATAATAAAGAGATTTGGTAGCCAGAAGGGCAAGTGTATCTTCCACCTTTGATGTACAAATTTTTTTAATTCCGGACTTTCCCGAAAAAGTAAATCATAACACAATAAACAAACCGGAAAAACCACGGCTATCGGCTGAGAAAACAAAGCTATTAAAAAGGTGCCAATGGAAAATAAGTAATAAATTACTTTATATCTGGATGATGTACGCAAGAAGGCTATAAAAAGGTAAAAAGACAGGAAAAAGAAAAAACCCATCAAAACAAATTTTCTCCCGGCAAGCCAGGTAACGGCTTCAACATGGATTGGATGCAGTAAAAAAAATAAAGAGGCTGCCAGAAGCCAGGGTTTTTTATTCTGGTTTTTTTTATAAAATAATAATCCAAGGAATAAATAAATGATTTGCCCCGTTAACAAATACCAGAAGATATTCTGTAAATGATACCCAAAGGGATTCTTACTCCATAAAGTATAGTCAACAGCATAAGAAAGTTCACGAAAGGGCTGATACGTACCGGATGGGACCAACTGACTAAAAACATAGCTTAAGCTCAATACCCTTGGCGCATAACACATGGAATCATCCCAGTTTGTAAATTCGTTGCCAAAGGAATTAACATAAAATGCAAACCCAATAATAACCAATATCAACTGATTCAATAAATTATTTTTCAGGCTTTTTGAAATGGCCATTTTACCTTGAATTTCTCCCCGTTTCAGTTTGAATACTTGTAATGAATTCTTTTATATTTTGAATTTGATTAAAATCTGATGTATTTAACAGGGCCTTATTAAAATATAAAAGGGCATTTTTATAATCCTTTATCTTAAAAAAGGTATTTCCTAAATTTTGTAGAATAGAAGGGTTATTTTGGCTCAGGCTAAAAGCCTTCCGGTAATTTTCCAGGGCCTTACCATATTTGCCCTGGCAAAAAAAAGCACTTCCCAGATTATTATATATTTCAGGAGAAGAGCGGTCGATTTCCAGAGCCTTTTTAAACTGCCCTATTCCCAAATCATATTCCTTTCTCTTACAATGCATTGTTCCTAAATTATAATAAATATCCCTGTCAAAGGGGTTTAATGCTAAAGCTTTTTGATAAAATGACCCCGCTTTATTTAAATCATCCAGTGCCATATATATATTACCCATATTAATATAGGGATCCGGAAAATCCGGCTCTAATTCCATCGCTTTATTCTCACATTCTATCGCTTTTCTAATATTACCTTTTTCAAGATAGGCAACCCCCAGGGTACTGTATGCCTTAGTATATGACATATCTTTTGATATAACATCTTCAAGTACAAAAATAGCCTGGTCATAATGCTCTTTCTTCAGATAAGCAAGGCCTATATTATAAAGGGGCTGATATTCATCCGGCGATAGGCTGTAAGCAACCTTAAATTCTTCTATTGCCCTATCATACAACCCTTTTTCCAGATGATATTCCCCAAGATTCATAAATGCAACATTTGAGGGGTATTTCCTTGCAGTATCCGTCCATAAAGTTTCGCTGTTTTTCCAGACCTGATTTCGAAAAATTGTAAGATATGCACATAGCAAACCAAAAAAAAGTAAAATTGTTAAAGATATGTTTATCCGATTCTTTCTTGTAAAATCAAAAGGCAGCATTTCGAAAAGTATGATTAAAGAGATGGGAAAGAAGATGAAAAATCCAAAAGAAGCCAGAAATGCATATCTATCGGCCATCAGTGTACTAATGGGGATTATATTCAGGGTAGGAACAAGGCTTATTAAAATCCATAGAACGGAAAAGGTTATAATGCTGTGCTTTTTCCTTAAGCCAACAGCAAAAGTGATAATTCCCAACGTAAATAATAAAGAAAAAAGGATGGAAACTTCAAACACAGAAGCAGGGTTTTGTAATATATACCTGGCACTTAAGCCAAGAGGAGCAATGAATAACTTAAAATATAGAAAGATTATTTTAAAAATGTTTAAAAAAGTGGAGTAAAATCCGCCATAAGGATGTTCCGAATACACAACATTACAAAAAAATGCAAAGTAAAAGGCAATTAAAAATGTCGGCAACCAGAAAGGAAGGTGTAATAGAAAGATTCTAAGGGATTCGGTTAAATTGAAACTTCTACGGTTACATACTTCGTAAAGAAAAAGTAAGAAAGGAAAGACAACGGCATTAGGTTGGGAAAGTAGGGCTAAAATGAAAGATACAAAAGAACAGCCGTATAAAAAAATTTTTGATACATTCTTTGAACTTTCTCCGGACTTAATATAAAAAAAGAAGGATAGGAAAAAGAAGAAACCGAGTAAAACAAATTTCCGTGCTGCCATCCAGGCCACTACTTCAACGTGCAGGGGATGCGCGCAAAAGATTAAAGCGCAAATAAGGGCAATACCGTATATGGCGGTATTTCCTTTTAAAGAAGATAATTGAGAATACAGCAGTATGGCAAGAAAATATATAACGATACAACCTAAAATATACCAGAGGATATTTTGCAGATGATATCCAAATGGATTTTTCTTCCATAGGCAATAATCAACAGCATAAGAAAGTTCCCTTAAAGGCTGATACGTACCTCCCCCCTCAATTTTAAACGTCTCATAAACACTTGCGAGAGTTAGCTGCCGTCTGGCATAACACATTCCATCATCCCAGTTTGTAAACTCATTTTTGAATGTATTGGCATATAACCCAATCCCTATTACAGTAATCAGGGTTATAGCGATCAGATGGAATTTTAAATTAGATTTCATTTATTAACGGTGTCCGTTGTTTGTCGTCCGTAGTTCATTGTATTAATTATAAAATACTCTAAAAAGCATAATACCTTCCAGAACCATTATTGCTATCTAATATTAACAAACTTCTTAATTTCAGAATCTCTTGATTACTTATTGTTTAAAATATTATCATAATCAGATAATGGTAATCAACTTTATTGAAAATAGGTTGAAAAGGTTAAAACTTGTTTTTTTTATATGATAATGATTTAATATAAAAAAATTTTAAAATGCGGAGATAAATCTATGAATTCTAAAATGAAATATTTTATCTCAGGGATAGTATTATGCTTTATCTTATTTTTAAAAGTTTCTTTATTTGCAGAGGATGGATTCACGCAAAAGGACAGGGAACTCCTTATTGAACTTAAGGTAAAAATGCTGGAGATTGACAAAAGATTTGAACAGATTGACAAAAGATTTGAACAGGTGGATAAAAG
>JAXHUS010000020.1:0-3479 GCA_034189305.1 Thermodesulfobacteriota bacterium
CCCTTGGAATATTTGTTCAGGTTGCGGGAAGGGAGATGCAGGCAGATTTTGAGCCCATCTTAGAAAGGCAGATTCACCATTTAATTAATTATGCCCAGGGAATAATGCATATAGGACAAAGGGACATTGCCTGGATTAGAGTTGGAAAACAGGCTATTGACAAAGGGTTTACCTTAAAAGATATTGGCACTATCCTCCATGCAAAATTGCACCAGGATTTTGGAACAATTCTGGACAAGGTGCAGGTAACTTTATATACAAAAAAAGAAGCCGTTGATGAGCTTACAAAGACCGCTAGGGGGAATTACAAAGCAAGGGATGAAAGGGTGGAGAAAATGACAGACGAAAGTGTGGAAACGTATTATTCATGCACCTTGTGTCAATCTTTTGCCCCAACCCATGTTTGTATGATCAGCCCCGAAAGAACAGGCCTTTGTGGCGCCTATAACTGGATGGACTGCAAGGCCTCTTTTGAGATAAATCCAACAGGTCCGAATCAGCCCGTTGAAAAAGGAGAGGCAATTGATCCAAAACTTGGTCAGTGGAAGGGTGTTAATGATTTTCTTTATAAAGCCTCAAGGCAAAAGATAACCCATTACAATTTTTATAGTTTAGTACATGATCCCATGACAACATGCGGATGTTGTGAATGCCTTGCCGCTGTGCTTCCTGCCTGTAATGGCGTTATGACAGTTCACAGGGATTATACGGGAATGACGCCCTCCGGCATGAAGTTTACAACCCTTGCCGGGACAGCAGGCGGTGGCGTGTCAAGTTCTGGTTTTGTCGGCCATAGCAAGTTTAATATAACTCAGAGGAAATTTATCTCGGGCGACGGCGGACTAAAGAGGCTTGTCTGGCTGCCGAAATCCTTAAAAGAAGAGATTCGCGAGAGGCTTTTAAAAAGAGGCGAAGAAATTGGCATTCCAGATTTTATTGATATGATAGCCGATGAGACGGTGGGCGTTACAGAGGAAGAAATACTGCCTTTCCTTCAAGAAAAAGGCCATCCGGCCTTAAGTATGGAGCCTATTGTTGGATAGGTAGAATAAATATTGCTTAATGAGGAGATAAAAAATGGCACTTTCTGGAATTCAAATATTTAAATTACTTCCAAAAACAAATTGTAAAGAATGTGGTGTTCCAACCTGTTTAGCCTTTGCTATGAATCTTGCTTCGGGAAAGGCGGAGCTTGAATCCTGTCCTTATGCTTCCGACGAAGCTAAAGAAATATTAGCAGAGGCATCCGCTCCTCCTATCAGACAATTTGAGATTGGATATGGCGAAAATAAAGTCAAAGTTGGAGGAGAGCTGGTTATGTTTCGCCATGAAAAAACCTTTTATAATCCCACGGCACTTGCGGCACTTATTACAACTGATATGGACAGAGATGTTGTGGATGCGAAGCTCAGGAAATGGAATACCTTTCAGTATGAACGGGTGGGCTTAAATTTAAGGCCTGAAATAGTTGCGATTAAAGATACCAAAGGAGAAGCCGGGACTTTTTCTTCCCTTGTAAAACAGGTTTTTGATACAAGTAATTTCAGCTATATTTTAATGTCTGAAAGTCCTGGGGTAATAGAAGCGGGGCTGAAGGCACAAGAGGGGACAAAGCCCCTTATCTATGCCGCAACAAAGGACAACATAGATAAAATGACCGTCCTTGCAAAAGAATATAATTGTCCTCTGGCCATTAAAGCCGTAGACATCGAAGAGTTAATAGAGCTAAGCAATAAGGCCCAGGAAGCAGGAGTAAAAGATCTTGTTCTTGATTCAGGCGCACGGTCTTTAAAAAAGGCCCATGAGGAACAGGTTGCAATACGCAGGGCGGCCCTTTTTGACAAGAACAAAGCCCTTGGCTTCCCTACCATTTGCCTGCCTTTTGAGATGGCGGAGACCCTGGAAGAGGAGACAATCTTTGCAGCGCTATTTATTGCAAAATATGGAGCAATTGTAGTAATGTCTGATTTTGAAGGATCATATGTCTTTCCTTTGCTTTTAGAGCGTTTAAATATTTTTACCGACCCCCAGAGGCCAATGGTTGTTACGCCCGGAATTTATGAAATTAACAATCCTGACGAGAATTCGCCCATCTGTATTACCTCTAATTTTGCCCTGACATACTTTATTGTTTCCGGTGAGATTGAATCGAGCCGGGTCCCCACGTGGCTATTAATTATGGATACGGAGGGCCTTTCGGTTATGACGGCATGGGCAGCGGGAAAGTTTGTTGGTGATGCTGTGGGCATATTTATAAAAAAATGCGGCATTCAGGATAAAGTTTCCAAAAGAAGAGTTGTTATCCCGGGTTATGCCGCTGCTATTAGCGGAGACCTGGAAGAAGAGTTGGGGAGCGAATGGGAAGTAAATATTGGTCCTCGGGACGGTTCGCTTATACCAAAATATTTAAGGGATTTTAATTAGTAAAAATATTAAAGGAGATAACAGCTATGCTTAGAATAGGTGAAAATTTAAATGTTATTTCAACAGAGCTTGGAGCTGCAATGAAGGAAATGAATCCCGATCCAATCAAAAGGATGGCTTTGGACCAGGCAGAGAAGAAAGTCGATTTTATTGATATTAATATAGGCCCAGCCAGAAAGAACGGCCCGGAACTAATGGAATGGATAGTAAAGACCGTTCAAGAAGTGGTCCCTGATATACCCCTGGCCCTGGATACTTCTAATGTGGAGGCAATTGAAGCGGGACTTAAGGTGCATAAAGGAAAAGCCCTGATCAACTCTATTATGGCAAGGCAGGAGAGAATGGATGCCCTTATTCCGCTGGCAGCCAAGTATAATGCAGCATGTATTGCGTTGTTATGGGGTCCCCAGGGGATGCCCAGAGACGAGAATGAAAGGTCGGAACTTACGGTAACCCTTTTGTCTGCAATACTTGAGGCAGGAGTAGCCCCTGAAGACATCTATTTAGACCCTATTGCAACCCCGGTGTGCGTGCAACAGGACCAGGTAAAGAGCATGTTTAATTTCATGATGATGTTACCGGACTTAAGCGAGGCATTGGGCGCTTCAGGACTTAATTCAACGTGCGGGTTGTCAAATACTTCAAACGGCACCCCGGATCATTTAAGGCCCATCATAAATCAGACATCCATGGTAATTTTAGAGAAATATGGTATGACATCTGCTATAGTGGACGCATTTGATGATAGATTAACGGCATTATGTAAAGGAGAATTTGAAAATATTAAAAAGATCATTTTAGACGTAACCGATGGAAAAGAAGTTGACCAGGGTTCCCTTTCAAAGGAAGAAATTGACTATTTGAAAACAGCAAAAGTCATTTTGGGCCATTCCCTTTATTCTGATTCGTGGTTAGAAATCTAAATTAGATGCATATAAAAATAAATGGAAAATCATTTATTAAAGAATTTATTTTTAGATAATGGGCTAACCCCTAAGAAAATTGATTATCTAACTTCTTTAAGGCTTGGCTGGGATGAATTGAAGAAGAGAAGC
>JAXHUS010000200.1:0-6850 GCA_034189305.1 Thermodesulfobacteriota bacterium
ATCCAGAATGAGATAACCCTAGGTGTGGATTATATCTTTCTGACCGCAAAATATAAGGTACAAAAGAGCTTAGGTGTAATTTCTTCATCTTATGATCCGCTAAAAGAATTGAATGAGCAGACAAAAACCTGTCAGAAGTGTGAGATTGCAATAGAGAGAACAAATTTGGTGTTTGGTTCTGGAAACCCCAGGGCGAAATTGGTTTTTGTAGGGGAGGCTCCCGGAAAAGATGAAGATTCAGCAGGTGAGCCCTTTGTCGGTAAGGCAGGTCAGCTTCTTAACAAGATGATAAAGGCTATTGATCTGGAAAGGGAAGATGTTTATATAGCAAACGTGCTTAAGTGTCGGCCGCCTGAGAATCGAGTTCCTAAAAAAAATGAAATCATTAATTGCAGGCCCTATCTGTTAAAACAGATAGAAACCATTAAACCTAAAATAATCTGCACATTGGGGACATTTGCCGCCCAGTCTTTATTAAATACCAGGGATTCTATTTCCAGGATTCGCGGTACAGTGTACAAATTCAAAAACATAAAATTAATTCCCATATTCCATCCGGCATATTTGCTTCGTAATCCTAATTTTAAAAAAGATGCATGGGATGATTTACAAATTATAAAAATGGAACTTGAAAATGAAATATAATGACCTAAAAAAAATAAGAATGTTTCTCCTTTTATTTCTTTTAAGCTTGTTACTATATACGGACAATATCTTTGCAGGCAGGATTACCGTAATTGAAGTCGAAAAGGTAATAAATCCTGTAGTTGCTGAATTCATTAGTCAGTCAATCGATAGATCAGTTAAAGATGAGGATATTTGCTTTATTATCAGACTTGATACGCCAGGCGGTCTTGATTCTTCCATGAGGGATATAGCAAAAAAGATTCTTAATTCTCCTGTTCCGATTGTTGTCTATGTATCTCCAAGTGGTGCAAGAGCTGCATCTGCCGGTGTAATTATTACTATGGCAGCCAATATTGCCGCTATGGCTCCCGGAACTAATATCGGCGCTGCTCATCCTGTAGCAATGGGTCAGACAAAGATGGATGAGACCATGTCAGAAAAGGTTGAAAATGATGCCGCTGCCTATATTGAAAGTATTGCACATAAAAGAGGTCGTAATGCAAAATGGGCAGTAAAAGCTGTAAGGGAAAGTGCGTCCATAACTGAAAAAGAAGCACTGAAAAAAAATGTTATAGATATTATTGCTACAAATATTGATGATCTTTTAAGGAATATTGACGGGCGTGAAGTAGAAACTCCCCAGGGAAAAAAGATCATTTTAACAAAAAATGTAGATGTTAGCTATAAAGATATGGCAGTTAGACAAAAAATTTTATATGTTATATCAAGACCTGAAATTGCTCTCTATCTTTTAATGCTTGGTCTTGCCGGTCTTTATTTTGAATTATCTCACCCCGGTGTAATTTTTCCCGGAGTAATTGGGGCAATATGTTTGATTTTAGCCTTTTATTCTCTCCAAACTCTGCCTACTAATTACGCCGGTATTTTACTTATTCTGCTTTCCTTAATTCTCTTTATTGCTGAAATCAAAGTTACCAGTTACGGCCTGCTTTCCCTTGGAGGTGTGGTTTCTCTGGTTTTAGGTTCATTATTACTTTTTGATTCACCCATTCCATATTTACGTCCTTCTCTTTATACTATCGGTTATACTGTTTTATTAACCTCGTTTTTTTTCTTAACAATTGTTGCTCTGGCAGTTAGAGCTTACAGGTCAAAACCCACAACGGGCAAAGAAGGCCTTGTAGGGCTTGAGGGAGAAGCGGTAAGTAGAATTTCGCCTTATGGAAAGATTTTTGCCCATGGAGAATACTGGAATGCTTACTCAGATACCCCCGTTGAAAAAGGGGAAAGGGTAAAAATAATTGAGGTCAGGGATTTAAAGTTAAGGGTAGAAAAGATAGAAAAACCACAATTTTAAACATTAAAAAAGGAGGTTATTATGCCGGTACCAATTTTAGTTTTAATTATTTTAATTGGCATGTTTCTCATGAGCGCTATAAGGGTTTTAAATGAATATGAAAGGGGGGTTATTTTTCGTCTTGGAAGGCTTATCGCCACAAAAGGTCCCGGGCTAATCATCCTGATTCCGGGAATTGATAAAATGAGAAAAGTAAGCCTTCAGCTTATTACCCATGATGTCCCCCCTCAGGATGTAATTACAAAGGATAATGTTTCTGTAAAGGTAAATGCTGTAGTTTATTTCAGGGTTATGGACCCAAATAACGCCGTTGTTGAAGTGGTAGATTTTTTTGTGGCTACTTCACAGCTTGCCCAGACAACCCTTAGAAGTGTATGCGGACAGAATGAACTGGATGAACTTCTTTACGGGAGAGAAAAGATAAACACCCATCTTCAGGAAATCCTGGATAAACAGACAGATCCCTGGGGAATCAAGGTAACTAATGTAGAGATAAAACACATCGATCTACCCCAGGAGATGCAAAGGGCAATGGCAAAGCAAGCTGAGGCTGAAAGGGAAAGAAGGGCAAAAATTATAAGCGCTGAGGGAGAATATCAGGCTTCCACCCGCCTTGCGGAGGCCTCTGATATTTTAAGCAAAAATCCCATGAGTTTGCAACTGCGATACTTACAGACTTTATCAGAAATTGCCACTGAAAATAATTCCACAATGCTTTTTCCAATACCGATTGATCTGCTCAGGCCCTTTTTAGAAAATAAAAAATGAAGGAAATAGAGTGCTTAAAACTTTTTCATATTTAATAACAAACCACATTGAAAAAAGGAGGGTTAAGTAAGTTTATGTATTTAACTGTCAATCATTTTTAGAATGGGATCCCACCGGATCATTAAGCTAAAAGAGAGTGAAGAATATTCCGTAAGGCCCTGGGTTACTATCTGTGCTTTAGCAATTGTTACAGGTCTTGGTGGGGGAGTCGGGGCTGTTTTGTTCAGGAAAATGATTGATTTTTTTGAGTGGATCTTTTTCAGTGTAGTCCTCAGTCAAACGTCTATCCTGACATTGTATGGTTATAATCTGGGAATTATCATGCTTCCCGTTTTATGTGGTCTGATAATAGGTCCCATTATCCTGTATTTTTGTCCGGAGACAAAGGGACACGGTGTTCCGGAAGTGATGGAGGCGGTACATTTACAGGAAGGAAGGATCAGGAAGCGTGTAACGGCAGTAAAGATTTTTGTTTCTGCCGCTACCATAGGAAGTGGTGGAAGTGCGGGAAGAGAAGGGCCTATCGCCCAAATTGGCGGTTCTCTCGGTTCTACATTAGCCCAATTATTTAAAGTAGACAGAGAGAGGTCTCAGCTTTTAACGGCATGCGGGGTAGCTGCTGGTATAGCAGGGACATTTAACGCCCCTTTAGGAGGGGCCTTCTTTGGATTGGAAATCATCCTGAGGAGATACAAATTTAAATATATAATACCAATACTTATTGCCAGTTCCATGGGTTCCTGGACCACTGCGGCAATTATAGGAAACCGTCCGGCTTTCCAGACAACCCTTTTTACGCTGAATTTTCATCAGATAGAGTTGCTCTTATTTATTATCTTTGGTATTGCTTTCGGGGTAATCTCTTTTCTATGGGTTACCTGTTTCTATTTTATTGAGGGATTGTTTGACAGGCTGAAAAGGATACCCGATATCTTTAAGCCTGCAATAGGTATGTCAATAGCAGGGATAATAGGTTGTATTCTGGCCCGTCACTGTACTCAAACCCTTCAAATAGATTTCGTATCCAAATATTATGGAATAATGGGAGCGGGATACCAGGGAATGGATCTTGCTTTAATGGGTAAACTTTCTTTAACAATGTTATTACTTTTAGGGGTACTTAAGATTATTGCAACTTCCTTTACTATCGGTTCCGGAGGAAGTGGCGGGGTATTTTCCCCTACTTTATATATAGGAACCATGTTTGGTCTGGCAATAGGATATATATCCCAGGGAATCTTTCCGGCTATAGTAACTGAACCTCAAGTTTACGGTGTAATCGGAATGGCCGCTTTATTTGCCGGCACTGCCAAGGCGCCACTTACAGTAATATTCCAGACTCCTGAGATGACAAGGTCTTTCGGCCTGATTCCCGGATTAATGATTGCCTGTGGGTTTTCTTATATAGTAGCCAATATTTTGCTTCACGGATCTTCAATCTATACGTTAAAACTGGAAAGGAGGGGAACAGAACTCAGGGAAGGCAGGATATTCAAGGTTAAAGACGCGGTAAAGAGAAAGGAAAAGATAGAAATGGTGACTGAGGATATGCCCTTGAAGGAGATTCTGAAACTGGTAACGAACACCAACCATTTCTCTTATCCTATGATAAATAGGAAGGAAGAGCTTTCCGGGGTAATAAGATTTAATGATATCAGGCGAGTATTGTTAGAAGAAGAGGTGTATGATCTGATAATTGCCAAGGATATCGCTGATTCCGACTTGTTGACGGTTACGCTGGAGGATAGGATTGAAGATGCTCTGCAGAAGTTCATATTAAAAGATGTTACGGAGATACCGGTGGTAAAAGAAGGAGACCCAAAGACTTTTCTTACTATGCTCTCCAGAAAAGATCTGCTTGCAATTTATGATCAGGAGATGCAGGAAAGAGAATGGGACTAGAAAAAAACATAAAAAACACTAAATCCAAAATTCTAAATAATATCAAAGTCCAAACTACCAGAACATGTTTGGATAGACTTTATTTCAAGGAGTTTTAGATTCTGTTTTACTTTAGGATTTGTTACCTATTGTTTATAATTTTTGCAGATATGTAGTTCTTAACAGATTTTCATGAAATAATACAGGGCTATTTTAGATGAAAAGGAAAGAAGCTCTTCATATAATTGGAGGGAGGGAGTCCCATGATGTTTTAAGGAAAAATTTAGCTTCCAGGAAACCAGGGAAAATTCTAGATGCACCCTGTGGAACCGGTATTCTTTCTAAATTTTTAAAAGAACGGGGCTTTTTAGTTTATTGCTGTGACATAGATAAAAATAACTTCAAATTTTCTGATGTTCCTTTTAAAGAGGCTAATTTAAACCGCAAACTTCCTTATGAAGATTGTATGTTTGATTATGTTCTATGTGCCAATGGAGTTCACCGACTATTCAATGTATATGGTGTCCTCAAAGAATTTAACCGTGTTTTAAAACCTGAGGGCATACTTTTTATTACTGTAAATAACTATGCTTCAATTGTTAAGAGATTGCGGTTTTTTTTTTATGGTTCCATAACAAATACTATAAATGAGTCTACTTATTATCAGGAAATAGATAGCCCGGAGGCAAATTTTCGTCAACCCCTATTTTATCCCCAACTGGCAAATTCTTTAAAAAAAGCTGGTTTTGCAATCATAGATATTAAAAAGTCAAGTGTAAAATTCAGTCATAGTGTTCTTGTCCCCTTTGCATGGTTGATTAAATTCGGCACTTTTTTTGTATCCAAAAGATCTTTTAATATAAATATGATTGAAAAAACCCGAAGTTCCGCCCTTCTTCCCGGTGGTAAATATTTCTTTGTTGAGGCCAGAAAAATTGATTAAAGGGAGGGTTTCTAAATGGAAGGTCTTAGAAAATTCTCTTCCTGATAATATTACCGAACAGATTCTTGATATAGAAAGGTCAAGTAAAGGTAAAAACTGGACTTTACTGCGAGAAGGCAATACTAGAAGAATATATAAATATAGCCCTCATGCAAAAACTTATGCCCTGCTCGTTAAATGGTTATACCATAAGCCCTTCTTTGCCCACCATTCTAAAAATTTAAGAGGAAACCGGTCTGAATTTAAAGAATGGCATAACCATATTGTTGCTATGGAATCTGGTATATATACTCCGGCTTTTTATATGCTTGCTGTCAAAAAAAAATTTCATATCTTAACCGGTATGATTCAGGTATTTGAGTTTATTCCCTTAAGTGAGCGGTTAGACTCTTTTCTATACAAAAACTACCATAATAAATCTCTTGTAATGGCATGTCTTAAAAAATTGGGAAAATATATTTCAAAATTCCATGATAAGAATTTGATTCATCAAGATTTAAGCCTTGATAACATACTTATTATAAACAATAACCCAGATGAAATCGTTTTTATTGATTTGTTAAAACTGCAAAAAATAGCCCCTGATGAAAAAAATAAAAGGTTAAAAGATTTAATTCTACCTGTTATTGATCTTATGATTATAGGATTTTGTGATGAAATAATAAATATTTTTCTTGATTCATATATTGCATCTTCTCCCGAAGTCTCAAAAGATATATCTAAAAAAGTATTTAAAGAGGCAAAGAATCGTCTTATTCATATTGTGGGAAGAGAGATGAAAAATTGTCTTACAAAAAGCAGACGATTAAAGAACTTAAGAATCGATAAATATAAAGTTTTTCTCTTTATGGGTAGTGACTATACTCAAATTGAAATAATTCTTGGTGAAAGAGATCGTTATAATCATATTAAAAATGGTGATCTAACTCTTTTAAGACATATACAACATGGAGTGCCTGGATTCAGAAAAGATACTTTATTTGAAAAGTGGTGGAGAATAAGTTGTGCAATGAATAGGATTGGCATTCCTATACATGGTGCCCTTGGAATTGCAGTAAAGAAAAACCTTTTTCAAAAAGAAGTAATCTTTTTCAAAAAAAAGGAGCAAAATGCATTTAAAGTAGCTGATGTTCTCAAGGGAACTTCCGACTCAGCTATTCCGTTAAAACAATTTTTATCTGACACCGGTCATTTTTTTAGACGACTTCATCTTGTGGGAATTTATATTAAAAGATTTAACATTGATGAATGGAAGGTTTTCAAAAATCATAATGGGTATATCGAAATTACCACTTCGAATCCTGGAGTTTTCA
>JAXHUS010000201.1:0-5736 GCA_034189305.1 Thermodesulfobacteriota bacterium
ATCTAAAATCAGGGAACTTAACATACTCTTAAGTCGGGAGTCGGGCTTTAAATATTCAGACTCGCAACTCGCAACTCACGACTTAAAAATCCTTCCCGGTGCTGATATCCATATCCATCCGGAAATTCCCCAACTTATAGAAGAAGAGAAAATTCTGTTAATAGGGGGGAAATATATACTTCTTGAGTTTCCTGATTATTTTTTATTTCAAGGATTTAAGGAATTTATAATAAAGCTTAAGTCAATGGGTATAACTACTATTATAAGTCATCCTGAAAGGAATAACATGATTCAAAAGAATAAAGAAATCCTTTATAATCTGATTAAAGAAGGGGTTTTATCTCAGGTAACTGCAATGAGTATAACCGGAGAATTTGGTGGTGAAATTCAAAAATTTACAGAAACTTTACTTAAAAGCGGTCTTGTTCATATAATTGCAACAGACTGCCATTCAACAGAAAAAAGACCACCGATTTTATCAAAAGCAATTGAGGTAGCATCAAAAATAATTGGAGAAGACAGGGTTATTATGATGGTAGAAAAAATACCCGGGGCTGTAATTGAAGGGAGAAAAATGGGTAAAATAGAGCTTGAGTTTTGAAAAAGGAGATGGACTCTATCTCCCCCCGCACATTAGCACTACCCGAACCGTTTTCCATAATATTTTAAAATCGAGTCCTAATGACCATTTGTCGATATACTCAAGGTCCATTCCCATCCATTGGTCAAAGGTAACTTCGTTCCGTTTAGAAGTGGTTTGCCAGAGACATGTAAGCCCCGGCTTCATGGAGAGTCGCCTCCGCTGCCACATACCATACTTTTCCACTTCAGACGGTATGGGCGGCCGGGGTCCAACCAGGCTCATCTCGCCTCTCAGCACATTAATCAACTGGGGCAATTCATCCATGCTGGACTTCCTTAGGAAACCCCCAACAAAAGGAATGATTCGGGGATCTTTCCTGATCTTGAATACAGGACCGTCAGACTCATTCAGAGTCTCCAGGTTTTCTTGTCTTTCTTCAGCATCAGCTACCATGGTGCGGAATTTATAGACCATGAATTTTCTCCCATTGAGTCCACAGCGTTCCTGTCTGTAAAAAATCGGGCCCCTGGATGAAAGCTTTATTGCAAAAGAGATGAGCAAAAAAAGGGGCGTTAGCAGAAGCACAGCAATACCGGCAAATATATAGTCAAAGGCGCTTTTGATTAAAAGGTCTCCCTTCTTAATCGTAGTGGTTGTAAGGGTTAACGTGGGCATGCCTAAAAACTGTTCAAACTGCATGGTGGCAATCCCCGGCCTGTACATAAGTTTGTGAATCTGCCAGTCGGGAATAATGCGGACAGAGATGCCAATCTCCTCGGCCATGGCAATATATTCATCAGAGCCCTCTATCTTCCTCATGGGCATTGCAAAGATTAATTCGTCTAAAACCTCCTCCCATAATAACCTTTCCAGGTTATCAATTGTTCCAATGACTTTAATGCCCTTTTTTACCTCTTTCCCTATATAATCTTTATTCACCTCCAGGCAGCCTAAAATCTTATACCCTTTTCCCAAATGGTCACCTAAAATGTCGATAACGTCTTTTGCCCTTCCCTTGCTTCCAATGATCAGAATATTACGAAAGTTAAAACCCTTTTTCCTGTAGTGTGTCAAAATCTTATAGACTATGCCCTTACCAAAAGCAAGCAGAATAATATCCAGGAAGTAAAATATTCCTATCATAATACGACTCACATCCGTCATTTTAAAAATATACATACAGAGAATCATAATGAGTGTAGCTGTGGACACCGCCTTAACCATGTTCCGGAATATCCGGCCGAAAGTCTGTTTTCTGTATGAGGCATAAAGATTAAACATTTCAAAAATCACATACCAGATGATGATGGTCATTAGTAGAACAATATAGTAGTTTGGCGCTGTAGTAAGACCGCGGAAAGGTTCCGGTATAACATATTTCTTGATGAAATATGACCCGATAAAGGCTACGGCAGTCAGACAGATATCCATCAGCCTATGGGCCCGGACAATAAGTTTGGCCTGTTCTCTTAACATATTTTACTTATTGAAATGGTAACAGCTCACGGGAAATAAGTTGTCAGTGTTCAAGAAAAAACTTTAACATACAATAGTTTCATTGTAAATTTTGGTTTCTGAAAACTTTAATAATACATAAAATTTTTTGAGAAAAAGATTAACTGATCCCTGACCCCTGTGAACTGTTACGAATAATCTTTCCCACCCCCTTATGTTTTCTCTGTAATACCAGTTCCTGTTCCTTAAAGTAAGTAAAAATACCTCCCCTTTTGCCTGCCGCATGAACTATAAGGCATAAGTAAAATTTCCCTTCTGAATCGAGGGAGAATATGAGTTTTAAAATACCACATCAATAAACTCTGAATCTTTTAATCTAATAGTCGATTTTGCTGCAGCTGCAATGAATTCACTTGCATCTAAGATCTCTAATAAGACAGGTTTTCTTTCTTTATTGAAATGCACAATAATTGGTCCCATCTCTTCAGCAAAATCTATACTCTCAGATGAAACCTCTAATATCATGATATCATCCTCTCTGTTATAACTGATCTTCATATCGTTTCCTCCTTCCAGGATAAAAAGTGATTACCTTCACCATTGTTGGAAGTTCTTCAAAAATGACTCTAATCACATGGCTTTCATCAATGTTCTTCTGAGCAATTTTCCTACTTTTGTGACCTGCTTCAACCTTATCAGGTCCTTCTAATGTTGAAATGATAATCTCTTTTGAGATAAGAAATCCATGATGTTTTAGAATAGCAAATTTGTTCTCTGCGTGATTGCTAAAAATAATCTGCTTATCTGTAATTTCTTTCATTCCTACTCCTCACTAACACCAACCCCTCAATCCCTAAATCCTTCATCAAAAGCCTGATGGGTGTAATGATTGAAAAATGTGAACCCGTCACCCAATTCCCCTTTTGATGAGGGATCTTTTGCATGCAAGTAGAAAAAATAGAACCGTCCACTTTTTATCCCTTGAACCCTGTCAACTGACCCCTGTGAACTGTTACGAATAATCTTTCCCACCCTCTTATATTTTCTCTGTAATACCAGTTCCTGTTCCTTAAGACAAGCAAAAATACCTCCGTTTTGCCTGTCGCATGACTAAAAAGCCCTTTCCGAGAATTGCTTCGGCATTATTTTCCATCCTTGACATTAAACAAAATAAAATTTAAACTATGTTTAAAAATTTATATGTTTAATCATTTTCAGGAGGTGTTATGGCTACCATTATGAAAATAAGCCCACAGGGGCAGATTCGTATCCCCAAACAAATCATGCAATCGCTGGGCATTTTGCAAGGCGACTTTGTTGAGCTTTGTATCGAAAACGATCAAATTGTTTTAAAACCCAGAAAACTGATTGATCCATCCCAGGGTTGGTATTGGACCAAAGAATGGCAACAGGTTGAATCTAATGTAGACGGCGAAATTAAAAACGGGAAAATATCACCCAAATTCCGAACTGCCGAAGAAGGAACGAAGTGGTTAAAAAAGTAACCAGTTACCAATTTAGCAACAGATTCAAAAAACAATATCAGTCCCTTCCGCAGGAAATTCAAACAGCCTTCGATGCCAGGTTAGAATTATTTCTTAAAAACATGCTGCACCCTTCGCTGAGAGTAAAGCGAATTCAGGGAACCCAGGACCGTTGGGAAGGGTCGATAACTATGAAATATCGCTTTACCTTCGAAATGTCGGAAACTTATGTGATCTTCCGGGCAATCGGAACCCATGACATCCTGAATAGATAGCTTCAGTTTGAAATATTCTGCCTTTCCAATTCGGAATCCCTGAATTTAAGCTCATTCTAATTCAGTCAAAATTAAGCATTAATGGTTTTTTTATAGATCCCAATGGTCTGCTCCGCTATCCTGTCCCAGTTGTACTTCTCTTTTATTTTGTTTTTTATCTCGTTTCTTTCCTTTACTGAAATTCCTTTTTCCAATAAATGATCCATTCTCTCTTTCAAATCTTTAACATCCCCGCATTGAAAATACCACTCATCAGGCAAACCTACCTCTTTATTTGCCTGAATGTCAGAAACCAGCACCAAAAGCCCATAGCTCATAGCCTCAAGCAGAGAGATGGGAAGCCCCTCATGGTATGATGGGAGAACAAACAACCTTGCGTGAGTATAAACCTGGTTCAAAGGTTCACCTGTGATATAGCCGGTCAGGATTATCCGATTGTCCTCATTGGCCATCCGGCGCAGGCTCTTGCTGTAGTCTGTCTCGTGATCGGCATCTCCGGCGATTACCAGCTTGTAATCACCCTCCAGAGACTTAAATGCCTTAATCAAGTCATGCAATCCCTTTTCAGGGACAAATCTGGCCACAGTAATTATATATTCACCGGGATCTATATCCATCTCAAGCAAAAAACCAGATTCGCTGCTTCTTTTCGGAAGGGCAACACCGTTATAGATAATATTGGGCTCACAGTGACATCTTTTCCTCATAATATCAGCTATTAAAGAAGAGACAACAATAACTTCATCGGCAAACAGCCCCCCCACTTTTTCACCTAATCTGAGTATAAACTTTGCCGTTCGTCCCCATTTCTCGCGATCATAATCCGGGCCGTGATTGGTTATCACCACTTTTAATCCCATTAATCTGGCAAGGGGGGTAAGAAGGGAAGGGCCAATGGCATGAATATGCACTATGTCAGGAGAATACCATCGGGCTTTTAATAATGCAATAAAGGTATGGACAATAGCCTCAAAACTTTTAATTTTTGGGGCAAAGCAATTGATGAGCTTAACCCCCTGCCACTCGTCTATCTTTTTTGTAACATAAGAATTTCTGGTACACAGAAGAACTTCATGCCCTCTGGCAACAATACGTGGGAAAAGCTCCTGACAGTGTTTTTCTACTCCCCCAGGGATGTTCGGTATGCCTCTCGTGCCAGTGACAAAGATTTTCATTTTTACCTGCCCCAAACAGCATAATGAAGTGGAATGAGGACGAATCTGTGAGTCAATATCTTGTACTCACTGACATTTGATTCTCTCATAAGATTATTAATATCTTTTTTTCTTAAAAGATTCATGTAATTACCGGATGCCCATCCTTTTCCTAACCACGTAACAATATGGTCAAAATTTGCATCGTTAAACCAATGCAAGAAAGGATAATTAGTATGTATCTCTATGGGAAATTCTTTGGCTGGGGTCGTAAAATAGAATTGATGCCCGACCCTATTCATTTCTCTGATAAAGAATAACTGTTTCTCTTTCCCACCTACGTGTTCAATAACAGCATTTGACACAACTATCGAAAACTGCTTGCCTTTAAAAGGAAAATTACCCCCGTTATAGGTAACCGCTTTTACTTCAGGATATCGTTCTGAAAATTTTTTTAAAGGATGGATGGAAAGAGCCGTAATCTTGGATGGATATGGATATCTCTTTTCAAGATAATTAGTGTAAGGTGAATATTCTTCATTGGCAGCCCCTACATCTAAAATTGTGGAATCTTTCGCCGGATTTGTTAGATAAATAAATTGCTGGTATTTCTTTCCACGACTCTTTCCCATAAGTGAGTGCTTAATGATCCTTATCATATCTTTCCACAAACTTAACTACCCATGTAGCCAGCACCCAGAACCTCTTTTTTATGGCGGATAACAAGAAAAACTGAGGGCTTATGTTAATTAAATATCAATACAAATCCCTTATATGTGGGGAAG
>JAXHUS010000202.1:0-2809 GCA_034189305.1 Thermodesulfobacteriota bacterium
TTGTTTTTTTCAACCACGGTAACTTTAATCTTCTTACTTTTCCGCGACAACGCTGTGGCAGCTTTTAACCCGAACCTGCCTGCACCCAGTATCCAGATACTTTTCATCTTTACTTCCGAAATTTCTGTTGAAATTGTCTTCTCAATATGAAGATAAAAAACGATATCTTATAAAAAAGAAACTCATTAAATCCCTTGCCGGGTTAACCTTTAAAATGCATAAGGCCGGTTTTAATCACAAAGATTTTTATCTATGTCATATCCTTATCAATATGGATGATAAAGGAGAGTCCTTCAGACTTTATATAGTAGACCTTCACCGTGCAAACTTAAACGGGCGGGTAAAACTTTATTTCAGGATTAAAGACCTGGCCGCCTTAAATTATTCCGCCCCAAAAGGCAT
Source organism: Thermodesulfobacteriota bacterium (assembly GCA_034189305.1). GTDB lineage: Bacteria > Desulfobacterota > WTBG01 > JAXHUS01 > JAXHUS01 > JAXHUS01. The sequence continues at coordinate 403 of JAXHUS010000202.1, forward strand.
CATTAACCGGTCGGATAAGCTTTTGTTTTATAAGGCATACCAGGGAAAGGGAAATTATACTCTATATGACAAATTTGTTATATGGTGCATCCTTAAAAAGTCTCAAAAAATATTCAGGCATGAACGAAAAAAGATTGAGGTATAAAAAAAGGGTCAATGAAAATTAAAGAAAGCTGGGGGGAACTATATAAACAGAGGAAATTAATCCGCAAGAGATATCCTGAAATCTGGAGTATAAAAATCATTAAAAAACATCTTCAGGTTTTATCTAAAATCATTTCAGAAAATGCTATGATTTTAGATATTGGAGCTTATGACAGATCTTTAGAAGGTAAGATAAAAAAAATTGTTCCTTCTGCAGTCTACAGAAGTATGGATGTTGATATTTACCAGAAACATGATTATTATGACTTGTCCGTGGTTAAAGAAAAATTCAATGTAATAGTGCTTTTTGAAGTCATTGAGCATTTAGAATATGAAGAAGGTATAAATATGCTTGAAAAGATTTATCATCTGCTTGATTTTGGAGGGAAGCTGTTATTAACCACCCCCAATCTTTTCCATCCCAACAGATACTGGGATGCTTCCCATAGGGTTCCATACCGATACGATGAAATTGCTGCCGTAGTTTCTTCAACAGGGTTGCATGTAAAAGAAATTTATAGGATTTATAACGATGCTTTTTTTAGAAGGATATTGCGAATGTATGTCTTCTCTTTCCTGCATCATTATCTGGATATAGACTTTGCAAAATCAATTTTACTCATTGCGGAAAAAAAACCGGAATGAAAATACTTTTCCTGGTTCCAAGGCTGGATAAAGCAAGCACAAGATTGAGGGTATTGCAATATATACCCTTTTTAAAAAAGGATGGTATTATACCCACTGTTTATCCCGTATCAGGAAATAAAATTACCAAATGGTTTATTTATCGTAAATGTTCGGATTTTGATTTTATCTTTATTCAGAAAAAACTCTTTCCTTCATTTGAACTACACTATATTCAGAAAAGAAACCCTAATATAATTTATGATTTTGATGATGCCGTAATGTTTTCCAGTAAAAAAAGGGCATTGCATTCTTCAGGCCGGCTCAAAAGGTTTGAAGATATTGTAAAATATTCTGTCAAAATTATTGCGGGAAATCATTACTTAAAAGGGCAAACAAAAGATTTTAATAAGAAAGTAGAGGTAATACCGACTCCTATTGATTTAAGTAAATATACTATAAAAAAAATACCTCCTCAAAAAAAGATGGTGACAATAGGCTGGATTGGAAGCAAAAGCACACTGTTTTATTTAGAGAATGTATACCCTGTCATAAAAGATATTTTAACAAAATATCCTAATACTGAATTAAAGATTGTAGCAGATAAATTCCCTGATTGGTCAGGGGATAGAATTATTAAAAAAATGTGGAATGAAGATAGTGAACCGGATGATCTTCTGGATTTTCAGATTGGAATAATGCCCTTAACCGATGATCCATGGTCAATGGGGAAATGTGGTTTTAAGATTTTACAGTACCAGACATTACAGATACCTGTTGTTTGTTCACCAGTCGGTGTAAATAATTATATGGTAGAAGATGGAAAGAGTGGTTTTTTTGCATTGCATGACTCTGAATGGCACACTTCCCTGTCCTGTTTAATCAAAAACCCGTATTTACGAACAGAAATGGGAAAAAGGGGTAGAAAAAAAGTAGAAAAAGAGTATTCTTTAGAATTGATGGCAGGAAAATTTATAAATTTTTTACTTGGCACAGGCTGAGAGGAAAAGTCCCCCAGCCTGGCTAAAAATATTACCTTTCAATCCTGAATGAAACTTTAGTCCTTACTCGAAAAACATCAATTTTATCATCTTTCATGCGGACATCGAATTCTTCAACACCTATTCTGGTAATTCCCCGTAGTGTTTTCTGGGCCTCCTCTACAACATTTTTTATGGCATCATCCCAGCTTTTACTCGACTCTCCCACAAGCTCTATAATTTTTATAACCGACATAATAAAACCTCCTTTCTTAGTTTTATCTATCCTATCTTCCTAATTAGCAAAATTAAAAAGGAGAGTCAACAATTATTTCTTCTGATTTGTATGAAACTTTGGAATTTTCTATAGTTTCACCTTCTTTTTTAAGATAGTCTTTGCATTTGTTATGAGGACAACGAATATCGCATACACTTATTTCCATTCGATAACCACATTTTTCACACCATATCCAGGTCATTTTTATACTCCACACAATATATAGTATTGTATAAAATATACACTACTGTATCTAGAATGTCAAACTTTATTTTCATTTTATCCTGAAGCTATTCCTCTTTGTTGAAAAATTTTCCAGCTTTTTAATATTTCAATTGCGCGTTCAAGGGGTATGTCCTGTTCTTGTTCTTTAATATTTTTT
>JAXHUS010000203.1:0-2270 GCA_034189305.1 Thermodesulfobacteriota bacterium
GAAACAAGCATGAAAGGCACTGGCCAACTCCCAAAATTTAAAGAAGATCTTTTTAAACTGGAAGGGCATGACTATTTTTTAATTCCAACAGCTGAGGTGCCTGTAACTAATTATTTCCAGGATGAAATTCTTGAAGAATCAGCCCTGCCTGTTAAATTTACAGCATATACCCCGTGTTTCAGATCTGAGGCCGGCTCATACGGTAAGGATACAAGAGGGCTTATGAGACAGCATCAGTTCAATAAGGTTGAAATGGTCAAAATTTCACATCCTGAAACATCCTATGATGAGCTTGAATCATTACTCATGGATGCTGAAGAGATTCTTCAGAAACTTGGTCTTCCATATAGGGTGGTAACGCTCTGCAGCGCTGACATAGGTTTTAGCGCTGCTAAAACCTATGATATTGAGGTATGGGTGCCGGGGCAAAATAAGTACAGGGAAATATCCTCCTGTTCCAATTTTGAAGATTTTCAGGCACGCCGGGCAAATATACGTTTCAGAAGAGATGGAAAACAGAAAACAGAGTTTGTACATACCTTAAATGGTTCCGGCCTTGCTGTGGGGAGAACATTGCTTGCAATATTGGAAAATTATCAGCATCATGACGGCACAGTTATAATACCTGAGGTTTTAGTCCCTTATATGGGTGGGATTAAGACTATTTAATACTAAAGATTAAGATTTTCATTTAATTTAATATATTTAATTTAATAAAGGAGTTTTATGATGACTAAAAGTCAGTTGATCGAGGCGCTTGCAAAGGAAGAAGATATTACACTCAAAATAGCGGAGGTGGTTGTAAATACTACTTTTAACTCAATTGAAAAAGCTCTTATTAATGGAGACAGGGTGGAGATAAGGGGTATAGGTTCCTTTAAGGTTAAGGAGTACAAAGAATATAAAGGCAGGAATCCTAAAACAGGCGAGGTTATCAAGGTAAAACCTAAAAAACTTCCCTTTTTTAAGGTTGGCAAGGAGCTCAAGGAAAGGGTTGATAAATAAACGAGTATTTTGAATGGGTTGTAGCAACTTTTTTTCAAGTATAAGATTGAACGGATTATAAACGTTTTTATTAAATAAAAATATTATGAAAAATATTATGAATAGATAAAACATCTTCTATATAAATATTATTTATTCCCACCATTTTTATCATTATCTATAAAATCTTTTGTAGAAATAAAAAAATGAACTATTTCGATAAATTAAGGAATAATTATAACAGAGAAGTCATCTCTGTTTGTAATTTATTGTTTATTGCTTTAAATATAGGTATTTAATATTGATAAGCTTGTACCATATTGTCAATGTTAAGGGATTTTAAGGAGATCTTATGCGTCCGGCATTTTATTTTTTAATAGTCATTTTTACTATTTTTTCTCTGTTTCATGTGCCCGGTTTATCCGCACAATCAGAGCGATATGATGTCCAGCGTGCAAGGGGAATTTTAAGGCAATTTGATGACCTGTGGCGTGGTATATCATCACATGCTGTTTTGACTATGCAGGTAAAAACTGTTCATTACACTCGTAATATGCGCCTGGAAGTCTGGTCAAAAGGCAAAGAAAAAACACTTGTGCGCATTTTGTTACCCCTTAAAGAAAAAGGGACAGCAACTTTAAAATCCGGCAACCATATTTTTACCTATCTTCCAAAAACAGATCGTACTATCAGGTTGACGTCGGGCATGATGATGGGTGCATGGATGGGGAGTCACTTTACCAATGATGACCTCGTTAAAGAGTCAAGGGTGGAGGAAGATTATGACCCCACAATAACCTTTGAGGGTGAAAGGGATGGTAGGGATATCATTGAATTTACCCTTATACCCAAGCCTGATGCTGCAGTTGTCTGGGGTAAAATTGTATTGACCCTTCTTGTAAAGGATTTTATCCCATTAAAAGAACTTTATTATGATGAAGATATGGTGATCGTCAGGGGCATGATATTTAGTAATATTAAGCAGTTAGGTGGTAGGCCAAGGCCGACGATAATGCGTGTCGTCCCTTATGATAAGCCCGAAGAGTACACAGAACTTGCCTATGAAACTCTTGAGCTGAATATAGGCCTTGATGATAGCTTTTTTTCCATGGCCCGTTTAAAGCGCAAATAATTTTTTGGGTCAAATTATGAAGATTAGTGAGTCTGTTTATGGATATTATTTCACTTGCTTTAAGAAATATAATGCGTAACTGGCGTCGTTCTATTGTTACCATCCTTGCCATGGGTTTTGCCGGTTTTATTATGATTCTTTTTGCTTCATTGAT